>RFGQ01000609.1 GCA_003695865.1 Gemmatimonadota bacterium
AAGGTAAGGGGCGCACCCTGCCTTCGGGAGTGCGCTCGCCCCGGGGGCCGAGCCCTCGCGGGCCCGCGTTCCGCCGCCGCGGCCAGACGGACGCCGCGGCTTGACGCCCCCTCGGGGCCGCGTACATTCGGGCCGATCGTCCGGGCCCGCGGCCCGCGCCGAACCCCCAGCGACAGGGCCCGGCATGCCCCAACGCCCCCCCGCGTTCCTGCTTCTCGAGGACGGCCGTCGCTTCGACGGCGCCTGCTTCGGCGCCTCGGGCGTTGCCCTCGGCGAGGTGGTGTTCAACACGTCGATGACCGGCTATCAGGAGATCCTCACCGACCCCTCCTACGCCGGTCAGCTGGTGACCATGACCTACCCGCTCATCGGCAACTACGGGGTGAACGACGAGGACGTGGAGAGCGACCGCGTCCACGTGTCGGGATTCGTGGTGCGCGAACTGTCCGAGACGCACAGCTCGTGGAGGGCGACGGGCTCCCTGGACGCCTACCTGCGGGACGCCGGCGTCGTGGGCATCACCGAGGTCGACACCCGCGCGCTCACGCGCCACATCCGGGCGCACGGGGCCATGCGGGGGGCCATCGCGCCCGCCGACGCCGATCCGGACGAGGTCGCGCGGAGCATTCGAACGCACCCGCGCATGGAGGGGCTCGACCTGGCGTGTAGCGTGTCGGTTGGGCGCTCCTACACGCTCGAGGCCGTGGGCCGGGAGCGCTTCCACGTGGTCGCGTACGACCTGGGCGTGAAGGCGCACTCCCCCCGGCTCATGGCCGAGCGCGGCTGCCGGGTGACGGTCGTGCCCGCCACGACGCCGGTCGACGAGCTCCGTGCTCTCGAGCCCGACGGGCTGTTCGTCTCGAACGGGCCGGGAGACCCCGCCGCCGTGCAGGCCGCGCAGGATGGCATCCTGGAACTGTCGTCGGCGGGCACGCCGGTCTTCGGCATCTGCCTTGGCCAGCAGCTCATCGCGCGGGCGTTCGGGGCGTCCACCTACAAGCTGCCGTTCGGCCATCACGGCGGGAACCACCCGGTGCGCAACCTCGACCGCGACACGGTGGAGATCACCGCCCAGAACCACGGATTCGCGGTGCGCGCCGACGAGGATGGGGCGCTCCCCGGCGCACCCGATCTGCGGGTCACCCACGTCAACCTTTACGACGGCACGGTCGAGGGAATCGAGCACCGCACGCGCCCGGTCTTCGCCGTGCAGTACCATCCCGAGGCGGCGCCCGGGCCGCACGACAGCCTCTACCTGTTCGACCGTTTCGTGGCCGAGATGGAGCGGGTGAAGGGCGCGTAGGTTCAAGGCGCACTTGACGTTCCGCCGTGGGCCGCGTTACCGTGCCCCGCCGTCGCCCCCGGGGCAGATCCACTTCGAAGCAGCGCTGGAGGAAGGATGACGAAAGCGGACCTGGTGGAGCAGGTCGCCGAGGCCATCGGGCCGGGGATCACGAAGAAGGACTGTGCCCTGGTGGTCGACGGGTTCCTCAACGCGGTCAAGCGTGCGCTCGCCAACGGCGAGAACATCGAGATCCGCGGCTTCGGCACCTTCAAGGTCCGCCGCCGCAAGAGCCGGATGGCCCGCAACCCTCGCACCGGCGACGCCGTCGAGGTGCCGGCCCGCAGCGTGCCCGTCTTCAAGCCCTCCAAGCATCTGCGTTCGCGGGTGAGCCAGCTCGACCGGGCGCCCGCCGACTGATCCCCTCAGCGGGGTGAGCGCGTGCCCCACATTCGGCTCCCGCGGCTCCGCCCGTCGCCCTGGCGTCCGCCGTTCCCGCACCACCGCTTAACAATCTGCCGGCTCCGGCCATCCCATAACCGGTGAGCCCGGAACTCGCACCCGACCTCGAGGACGACGCCGTCCTCGTCCGGCTCGCGCGGGACGGGAGCGCCCGGGCGATCGACGCCCTCGTGCGTCGCCATCACGCGGCGGTGTTCAGGCTCTGCCTCGGCGTGCTGGGAGACGAGGACGGGGCGGCCGACGCCACGCAGGAGACGTTCGTGAAGGCGGTACGCGGACTGGCACGCTTCCGGGGAGACGCGGCGTTCCGCACCTGGCTGCTCAGCATCGCGCTCAACGAGGCGCGCGGGGCACTCCGGCGCGACCGGCGCCGCCGCGAGACGGGCATCGACGGGGTTGGACCGCTGGCCGACCGCGACGATCCGGCGGGCCGGGCTGCGCTGCGCGACGCGGCCCGGCGGGTACGTGAACGGGTGGCCGAGCTGCCCGAGAAGCAGCGTCTGGCCGTGACGCTGCGCATCGACGAAGGATTGAGCTTCCGCGAGATCGGAGAGATCATCGGGTCCTCCGAGGGCGCCGCCCGGGTGAACTACCACCACGGCATCCGGCGCCTGCGGGAGCAACTGGAGGAGAGCGACGAATGAGTGACCATCGGGATCGCCCCGATCACGCCCCGGGCGACGCAGGCGCCGGCAGCCTCGCCGACCCGCAGGAC
>RFGQ01000610.1 GCA_003695865.1 Gemmatimonadota bacterium
CGCCTCGTGCAGGAGGGCGAAGAGGACGGCGACGCTCCCGTACTGCACGGACTCGAGATCGACGTGACCGAGAAGCCCTGGGGCCCGGGCCTGCTGCGCCTCGGGCTCGCGCTCGGCAACGACCTGGAGCGCGGGCGAAGCTCGTTCACGCTGCTGGCGAGCCACGTGCAGACGGCCATGGATCGGCGCGGGGGCGAGCTGCTCACGGACGTGCGACTGGGCGAGGCGCAGGGTCTGCGCATCGAGTTCTTCGAGCCGCTCGACGTGGGCGGCCGCTTCTTCGTCGCGCCCCGGCTCGAGTATCAGGAGGAGTCCCTCGATGTGGCGGTGGGCGGCGCGGGCGAGATCTCGCGGGGCGTGCGCGAGATCGTGGCCGCCGCGGCCTTCGGAATCCAGTTCCCCGACTGGGGGGAGCTGCGCTTCGAGGTCCAGCGGGGGCTGGCCGACCGGCGCCCCGTGGGCCCGGAGAGTTCGGCGCCGGGCAAGGACGCCGAGATCGGGGCGATTCTGGGGCGGCTCTCGGTCGATTTTCTGGACAGCCGGGCGTTTCCGACGCGGGGGACGGCCGCCCACGTCGAGGCCTACCGCGCCGCCCGCGCCCTGGGGGCCGATCCGGCGTACACCAGGCTCGAGGCGGCGCTGCTACACGCCTTCACGCGGGGTGCGACCACGCTCGTGGTCGAGGCGCGGGCCGGCAACGCGCCGGGCGTCGCGCTGCCGGTGCATCACGACTTCTCGCTGGGTGGGTTCCAGCGGCTGTCGGGGCTGCGCCCGCGCAGCGTCACCGGCGACCGCTACGCCTTCGGGCGCCTCACCGTGCGGCGCCGCGTCGGAGTCCTGCCCTCGGCGCTCCAGGGCGGAGACCTGCACGTCGGCGCGTCGTTCGAAGCGGGCAACGCCTGGACGAGGGACGAAACCGTTCGCCTGAAGGGGCTCCGGGCCGGCGGGAACGTGTTCGTGGGCCTCGACACGCTGCTGGGGCCGCTCTACCTGGCCTACGGCTTCGCGGACGGCGGGAAGGACACGCTCTACCTGTTCGTCGGCCGGGCGTTCTGAGGGGACTCCCTCCGTTGGCTTGTGGGCGCTCCGTTGGCCGGTGGCCGCCCGAAGACCGGCGCCCGCGGTCCACCTCACACGACCGCGTCGGGTTCGCTGGCCCGGGCCCAATGGGCGAACGCCAGCAGCGGCCAGGCCAGTTCGCGGCCCCGTGGTGAACCGAGCAGCAGACGCCGGGCCCGGTCGCGGTCGATCCAGGGCGTGACCACCTCCGGTACGCACGCATCCAGTAGCGCGTCGTCCGCCAGCGAGGCCATCCATCGGCGCACCGGCACCGTGAAGCCCCGCTTGCGTCGTTCGCCGTGCGCG
>RFGQ01000611.1 GCA_003695865.1 Gemmatimonadota bacterium
CCGAACACGCTTCGCTGACCGTGGGCCTGGAGCGGCTGCTGGGTACCCGGGGGGCGTCGCTGCGGCTGGAGGGATACGCCCGCTCCCCTGAAGACATCGGTGGCCTACCCGGCGCTTCGGGCGTGGTGAACACGGGCGCCGCCGTGCTGTTCGGCGAGGACTACACCGATCTGGTCTTCCGCAACGGGGTGCGCCTGGCGTTCGAGGGCCCCGTCGCGGCGTTGTGGACGCTGCGCGTCGACGTGCGCACCGAAAGCCAGGAGGTGCGCGAGCAGGCGTGGACGACCGCACCGCTGGCCGACGGGCAGCGCTTCCGGCCGCTGCTGCCCGTCGAAGAGGCCACCCTGAGCGCGGGCCGGATCGAGCTCGAGCGGCGGCGGTTGCCGCTGGCCGGCGGCGAGGCGCGGTTGACGCTCGGCGGTGAGGTGGGCCGCATCGAAGGCCGCACGTACCGCAGGCTCACCGGCGGGCTCACGGCCTTCCGCCGCGTGGCCGGCGTACGCGGGGTCGCGCGGCTCGAGCTGCAGGGGGGCTGGGTGGGCGGCGGTGTGCCCCGTCAGCGGCTCTTCCTGCTGGGTGGGCGCCACGTGCTGCCCGGTTACGACTACCGCAGCTTCGCCGGCCGCCGCTTCGTGCGGGCCGGAGGCAGTTACACGCACACCCTGCTGCCCGGGTGGGTGGGTCTGCGGGCGTTCGGCGCCGTCGCCGCCGTCGGCGGCCGGGACGCGCGTCAGGTCGCGCCCTGGCCCGAGCGCACCACCGGCGGCCTGCGCGCCGGCGGCGGCGTCGGGCTCGAGTTCGTCCACGGGACCGTGCGGATCGACGTGGGCTTCGGCGAGCGGACCGAGTGGATCGTGTCGACCAGCCCGCTCCTGTGGGGCTTTCTGTAGCGCCCTTCGGAGGGCCGCCCTCAGGCGTCCGCCGAACGCCTCAGGGCGGCCCCCGGTCGCGCCGCGACCGCCGGCGGGCGCTCGGCTACCGCTCGCCGCCCGCCTTCGGCCTCGCCCGGTAGCGCTCGTAGAGCCGCAAGTGCTTGTTGTCGAGGCTCGCGGGCCGGCCGTCGATGAACAGCCGCACCACCTGGGTCTGGATCTCGAGCGGATCGCCGTCGGTGACCATGAGGTTTCCGATCTTGCCGGGCTCGATCGTCCCGAGCCGGTCCGCGACGCCCAGGATCTCGGCGGGACGCAGCGTGATGGCCCGCAGCGCCTCGTCGCGGGGCAGCCCGAAGGGCACGGCGGTGGCCGCCTCGTAGGGCAGGTTCCTCGACGACGACGCGTTGAAGGTGGCGATGGCGAAGCGTACCCCCGCGGCGTACAGCTTTCCGGGGTTCGCGTACGCCTCGTCGTAGGATTCGTCTTCTCCGGTCGGCATCGACTGCACCGCGCTCAGGATCACGGGCACGTCGTGCTCGGCCAGGAAGTCGGCGACCTTCCACGCGCCCCGTCCGCCGGCCAGGATGAAGCGCACACCGAGCGCCTCGGCCCACTCCACGGCGTTGCGGATGTCGCGCTCGCCGTTGGCGATCACGATGAGCGGCAGGTCTCCGTCCATGACCCGCGCGAGCGCCTCGAGCTTGAGGTCGCGGTGCTGGGGCGACCCGCCCGCCGCCAGCACCTGAAGCTCGTGACGCGCGTCGTCGAACCAGGTGCGCAGTGTCTCGAGCTGCTCCTCGTACTCCTCGCGGGCTTCGCGGAAGTTGCGCTCCTCCACGGTGAACGTCTGCCGGTTGAAGCGCCGGGTCTGGATGCTCGGCCACTCCAGGATCATGCCCACCGACGGCTCGATGGCCATCTCCTCGACGGTCCAGCCCGCGGTGTGCACCAGCGCCGCCTGTCCCGCGATGCCGCCCGACGACCCCTGGGGTGCCGACACGGCGTGCGTGATGCCGTTGGCGCGGGCGACCGGGATCAGCTCCGAGGCAGGATGGATGGCGGTGTAGGCCATCAGGTGCGGGTTGAAGCGGCCCATCTCGCGCGAGTCGACCGTGACGGGCACCTGCCCGATCTCGGTGAGGCCGAGCTGCGTCATGGCGTCGAACAGACCCGGGTACACGTGCAGCCCCGTGACGTCGACCACCTGGGCGCCCTCGGGCACGGGCACGTTCGCGCCAACGGCGACGATGCGGCCCCGCTCCAGCACGACCGTGCCGTTCTCGAGGTCGGGCCCGGCCAGCGTGTGCACGGTACCGCCGCGCAGCACGTAGATCGTGGCGTCCTGCGCGGCGAGCGTCCCGGCGGCGGCCGGCACCACGGCCAGCGCGAGGGCGCCGGCCCGCACGGTGCGGCGGAGCGCGCGGTATTTGTCGTGGAACGCGTTCATCGGATCACCTCCCCGGCCTGCGCGGCCGCCAGTTCGGGCGCCTGCGCGTCGGGCGCGTCGGTCACCGGCCGGCCCCGGCGCGCACCCTTCTGCTTTTCGAGCAGCGCCTTCTTCTCTTCCTCGAGCCGGCGCTGACGCTCGCGGTCGAGCTCGCGGTCGAAGTAGATGCGACCGTCGATCATGGTCTTGTTCACCGCCGCGGTGCTCGACAGCGGGTAGCCGTCGTAGATCACCAGGTCGGCGTCCTTGCCCACCTCGAGCGACCCGACGCGGTCGTCGATGCCGAGCTGTCGGGCCGGGTTGATCGTGATGAGCGCGAGCGCCTGGTGCTCGTCCAGGCCGCCCCACTTCATGGTTTTGGCCGCTTCCTGGTTGAGGTGGCGCATCTCCTCACCCGAGTCCGAGTTGATCGACACGACCACCCCCCGTTCGGTCATGAGCGCGGCGTTGTAGGGGATGGCGTCGTAGGCTTCCACCTTGTAGGCCCACCAGTCCGAGAAGGTCGACGCGCCCGCCCCGTGGGCGGCCAGCTCGTCGGCGACCTTGTAGCCCTCGAGCACGTGCTGGAAGGTGGCGATGCGGAATCCGAACTCCTCGGCGAGGCGCATGAGCTGCAGGATCTCGTCGGCCCGGTAGGAGTGCGAGTGCACGAGGCGCTCGCCGCGCAGGATCTCGGCCAGCGTCTCGAGCCGCAGATCCTTGCGGGGCGGCAGGACCTTCTCGCCCCGCCGGCGCGCCTGCTCGTACGCGTCCCATTCGGCCATGTAGGCCTGCGCGTCGACGAAGGCCTCACGGATCACGTCCATCACGCCCATGCGCGTGTTGGGATAGCGCGGCGGATTGCGCGTGCGGCTGGGGTTCTCGCCCAGCGCGAACTTGATGCCGGGCGGCGCGCCCTTCAGGAGCAGGCCGTCGGCGTCGGCACCCCAGCGCATCTTGATGACCGCGTTCTTGCCGCCGATGGGGTTGGCCGAGCCGTGCAGGATGTTGGCGGTCGTCACGCCGCCGGCCACGGCGCGGTAGATGCCGATGTCGTCGGGGTCGAGGATGTCTTCGATGCCGACCATGGCCGACACCGAGATCGTCCCCTCGTTGATCCCGCCCTCGCCCGCGATGTGCGAGTGCGCGTCGATGATCCCCGGGATGATCCAC
>RFGQ01000612.1 GCA_003695865.1 Gemmatimonadota bacterium
GCGCGGACCAGGGCGGCCGCGAGCCCGGGCGTGTGGACCGCACCGAGGTCTACCGCGGGCGCATCGTGCACCTGTTCCGTGACCGGGTGCGCTTTCCCGACGGCAGCGAGGGCGAACTCGAGCTGATCGAGCATGCGGGCGCTTCGGCCGTGCTCCCGGTGTGCGGCCACCCCTCCGAGCCCGACCCCGACGTGTTGCTCCTGCGCCAGTACCGCTACGCGGCGGGCGGCGAGCTGTGGGAGGTGCCCGCCGGCATGCCCGCCTACGAAGGAGAGCCGTGGGAAGCCTGCGCCCTGCGCGAGCTCGAAGAAGAGACGGGCATGCGCGCGGCAAGCATCCGTCCGCTCACGCGTATCTACACTACGCCGGGCTTCACCGACGAGGTCATCCGCCTCTTCGTCGCCTGGGACCTGACCCCGGGGGAAACGGCCAGGGACCGTGACGAGTTCATCGAGGTGTGCAGGATGCCGTTTTCGGAGGCGCTCGCGCGGGTGAGGGAGGGCGAGATCGTGGACTGCAAGAGCGTGGCGACGCTGCTCTACGCACACGCGTTCGTGATCGGCCGCGGCGACACGCCGATGTGACCTACGGGCGACGCCCGGCGTCCTCCAGACGGGACGCCGGTGTGCAAAAGTGGCAGACGAAGGCGTCTTTCGGGGTGGTTTCGGGTGGCATGGATTCTGCACCCGACGGGATGAGCGAAACGGCGGCGAGCGCGCCCGCGAGGGGCGCGGCGAGGTCCGCCGGGGAGAGAGGTGGAAGCGTATGGGCGCCAAGACGCTACAGCACGGAAACACCGTTCCGGTCCGCGAGGCCGAAGGTGCGCGCGAGCATCGCAAGCACCTGGCTTCGCTCACCGACAGCGAGGTCGTGCAGGCCTTCCTGGACGGGGACGAGCGGGCCTTCGGCGAGCTCGTGCGGCGCTACGACGGCCGCCTGCTCAACTTCGTCTACCGCACCGTGGGCGACCGCGAGCGCGCGCAGGACCTGGTGCAGGAGACGTTCGTGCGGGTCTACCGGCACCTGCACCGCTTCGACCAGAGCAAGAAGTTCTCGACGTGGATCTACACGATCGCGGGCAACCTGGCGAAGAACGAGCTGCGCAACCGCTCGCGCAATCCGCTGGTCCTGTTCCAGACGATCAAGAAGAACTGGGAGGCCGACCACCGCCCGCTCGAGTGGGAAGACGCCAGGCTCAAGCCCGACGATCTCTACCGGAAGCGGCACCTGCGCGAGCTGGTCGACCAGGTGGTGCAGCAGCTCCCCGACCATCACCGCATCGTGTTCGTACTGCGCGAGCTCGAGGGCAAGACCTACGAGGAGATCGCCGACATCACGGGCTGCAACCTGGGCACCGTGAAGAGCCGGCTGAACCGGGCGCGCAACAACTTCGCCCGCCTGATCGCGCCGATGCTCGACTGAGGGCAGCGAACTTCGGCGGCGCGGCCGCGCCACCGAGACGAACGGACCCCGAGGGGCCGGACCGGCAC
>RFGQ01000613.1 GCA_003695865.1 Gemmatimonadota bacterium
AGCACCGTGACCGCGACGCCGCCCGGCCGCCCCAGCAACGCCTCCGCCGCGTCCGCGGCCACGCGGTCCGACGCGACGACGGTCTCGATCGGGAGCACCCGGAAGTAGACGGCGTTGAGCGCGACGTAACAGAGCGTCACCACGGCCACGCCCCACGCCAACGCGCGCGGGATGGTGCGCTCGGGATCCACGGTCTCGCCTGCGTTGTAGGTGACCATGTGCCAGCCGCCGAACGCGAACAGACCGGCCATGAGCGCCAGCATGAAGTCGCCGGCGTCGGCGCCGCCCCACAGGCCCTGCGAAGCGGCTCCGGAGACCGCCGGCGCCGCGGCTCCCTGCCCGTCCCCGCCGAGCGCGAACCCCACCGCAACGATCAGCACGATCGCGGCCACCTTCACCAGGGTGAACAGCGCCTGAAGGTTGGCCCCGTAGCGTACGCCCGCGTAGTTGACGGCCGAGAGCGCGGCCACGGCCGCCAGGGCGACGGCCGTGGTGCCCGCCGGGCCGAGCGGCATCAGAAAGCCGGTGTAGCGGGCGAAGATCATGGCCACCGCGGCGATGATGCCCGTGTGCATCACCCAGAACATGGCCCAGCCCCACAGGAAACCGAGCCAGGCGCCGATGCCCTCGCGCAGGAACACGTAGACGCCGCCGCTGCGCGGCAGGAGTGCGGCGAGCTCGGCCGTGACCAGGGCGCCCAGCAACGTGAGGACGCCGGCGGCCGTCCACACCAGCGCCGCACCGGCCGGGGTCGGCACGCTCCCCGTCACTTCGGAGGGCTGCACGAAGATCGAGGCGCCGATGATGGTGCCGGCCACCATGGCCGTGGCGTGCGGCAGGCGGATCGCTCGCTCGAGGCCCTCGTCGGCCGGGGGGGCGCCGCTCGCGGCGCCCGGGGCGGGATCGGACATGGCCCCCACAGTGAGCGCGCGGCCCGCGCGCGGGCAAGCGGTAGGGCGAGCGCCGCCGGGCCCCCGCGGTGCCGGCGGGCCGGCCGGCCACCGTCGGTCCCTCCTAACGTTCCACCCGTCCCAGGGGTCCTGGATTGGGCCGGCGGCTCCGCGCTCGGCCCACCGGAATCACGACCTCGACCAGGGAGCGTACCTCGCACGATGTCCGTTCGCCGTAACACTCATCGTGTGTCCGGGGCCCCGCTCGCCCTGCTCGTGGCCGCCCTGGCCGCCCTGGCCTCTTCCGCAATGCCGCTCCGCGCACAGACGCTCGCGGGCTCGCTGGTCGCCGAGGCCGACCGGGCCCCGATCGTGGGCGCACGGGTGCGCCTGCTCACGGTCGACCTCGACGAAGTGGCGGGCACCGTGACCGACTCCAGCGGGGCGTTCGAACTCTCGGCCGGAAGCGGCGGCGTGTACGTTGTGCACGTGGAAGGGGGCGGGCTCGACGGGTTCCTGTCCGATCCCATCGTGCTCTCGGCCGGACAGTTCGAGCGCCTCGACCTTGTCGTGCCTGTGCAGCCCGACCCGGCCGACCCGACCTCGATCGTCGCGGAGACGCTGGCGGCCGCCTGCACGGCCGAGAACGGACCGGACCAGGGCGTCCTGTACGGCGTGGTGGTCGACTCGATCTCGGGCGTGGGGATCGCCGAGGCGCGGGTGCAACTGGCGACGCCGGGGCACGGCACGCGCGCAACCGTCGCCAAGCAGGACGGAATCTACGTGTTCTGCCAGGTGCCGACCGGCGCCCGGGTCGAGGTGCGAGCCCAGGCCGGCAGCCGCTTCCCCGCTGCACGCAGAGTGGCGCTCGTACCCGGAGAGAGTCGCCGCCTCGACGTGGCGCTGGGCGTATCGACCTCCGACGCTCCGGCGAGCGTGCTCGGCCGTGTCGTCGACTACGACACGGGCGAACCGCTCGCCGACGCCGAAGTGCGCCTGCGCGGCACCGAGCTCGTCACGGCCACCGACGCGAACGGGTTCTTCCGCCTGGACTCGGTGCCCTGGGGCGTGTACGTGGTCGAGGTCGATCACCTGGGGCACGCCCACCAGGAACAGGCGCTCCGCATCGAAGGGGGACGCGCCCACGACCTGCGCGTGCGCCTGCCGACCGAGGCGATCGCGCTCGATCCGATCACGGTCGAGGTCAAGCCGCGGCGCTGGTTCGGCGACATGGCGCGCCTGCAGCAGCGGATGGCCGCCGGGTTCGGCACGTACCTCACGCGAGAGCAGATCGAGCGGCGGGGCGCCGCCCGCTTCACCGACCTGTTCCGGGGACTTCCCGGTGTGCGCCTGGTACAGTCGAGCGCGGGCGGACGGGCGAGCGAATACCGGGTGGTGTTGCGCAAGGCGCTCACCCTGGGCGGGGGCACCTGCTTCCCGATCTTCTGGGTCGACGGCCGCAAGGTGCCCAGCCTGGGCAAGGACGGGAATCCCATCGACGACTTCTTCCAGCCCTCCGACATCGAAGCCGTCGAGATCTACCGCGGCCCGGCACAGACACCGGGGGAGTTCATCGATTCCGACGCCAACTGCGGGGTCGTGGTGGTGTGGACGCGGCGGGGGCGTTGACCGCGTTACCGGAACCGCTCGCCCCGTCGATCCCGCGAAGCGCGCCGATCAGTCCAGGAGTTGCCGCAGCGTTCGGATCAGCTCCGCCCCGCGGAAGGGTTTCTGCAGGAACTCCACACGGTCGTAGTCCCTCAGGTCCGCCGCGGCGTTCGCAGCGTCGTAGCCGGAGCAGAGTACCACCGGCACGTCGGGCTGGAGGGAACGGATCTCGCGCAGCGCCTCGCCACCGGTCAGGCCGGGCATGGTGAGATCGAGCACGACCGCGTCGATCCGCCCGTTCGTGCGGAAGAGTTCGACGGCCCGGACGCCGTCCGGGGCCTCGACGACGTCGAAGCCGTGGTGGGCGAGCGCGCGTACCACGAAGCCGCGCACCGCGTCCTCGTCGTCCGCCACCAGCACCGTGCGGCCCCGAGGGTCCGCGTGGTCGACAACGGACTCGGGCTCCCGCACCGGCTCCGCTCCCTCGGTCAGCGGCAAGTACACCCGGAACGCCGTCCCCCGACCCGGTTCGCTCTCGATCACCATCGCGCCCCCGCTCGCCCGCACGATGCCCTGTACCGCGGCCAGCCCCAGCCCCCGTCCCTCGGCCTTCGTCGAGTAGAACGGCTCGAAGATGCGCCGCAGATTCTCGGCCGGGATCCCGGGTCCGGTATCCCGGACCTCCGCCACCGCATAGTCACCGGGCCGCAGAGGACCTCCGACGACCACGCCCGGCAAAGCGAGCCCCTTGCTCACACGCTCACGGCGGGTGAGCACCGTCAGGGTGCCACCCCCCTCACGCATCGCATCCGCCGCGTTGGTGATGAGGTTCATGAGCACCTGCGTGATCTGTGCGGGATCGGCCGACGTCGTGACGGGCTGCTCGTCGAGTCGCAGCTCCACCTGGACCTGTTTGGGGATCGTGACCGCGAAGAGCTCCGACATGGAGCGGATGGAGGCGTTCAGATCGACCGCCTCGGTGCGCAGCCCCCGTTGCCCGGCGTAGGCGAGCATCTGCTTGGTGAGTTCGGCCGCCCGCTCCGCCGCCGACACGACCTGTTCGACGTGGTGTCGCCTGGCCTCCTCACCTCCGCGGTCCTCCAGCGCCATGGCCGCGTGACCGAGGATCGCCGCGAGCAGGTTGTTGAAGTCGTGTGCGATACCGCCCGCCATGACGCCAAGGCTCTCCAACTTCTGCCTGTGGCGGAGCTGCTGCTCGAACCTGCGGCGCTCGGCCTCGCGGCGGCGCTGCTCGGTGAGGTCCGTGCCGAGCACGCCCGCGCCGTAGACCCGCCCGGCGCCGTCGACCAGCGGAAAAGCGTGTACCAGATAGACGACGCCTTCCGCAACAGGCCGGGCCGGGTCGTTCGCCCCGTACACGGGCTCACTGCCCCTCGCGTTTCCGGCGGCGCCGTCCCCCTCGTCCGGGAATCCTCCACCCCCCACCGGGCGAGGGGTGCCGCCGTCGAGCGATGCTCCGGTCTCGCCTTCCACCGATGGCCTGAGGGTGATCTCGGCGCCGTTCTCCGCTCCGTCGAGTGCGGCCGCGATCGCTTCGCGCACCGCTTCGGTGTCCTGCGCCGGCAGCACGTCGGTCAGCACCCGGCCGAGCGCCTGTCCCGGGCCCACCCCGAGCAGGTCCTCGAGCCGTTGGTTCGCCAGGGTGAGGCGGCCCTGCCGATCGACCACGGCGATCCACGAGGTGGCGTTGTCGACGATCGCCTGCAGGTGCTCGCGCTGTCTCCGGACCTCGGCCGATGCCGCGAGCGTCTCCTTCACCTGATGCCCGAGGTCGTCGACCAGAGAGCGCAGACGGCCGGTCATGGATCGGAACGCCTCGGCCAGCACGCCGACCTCGCCCGGTGCCCCCTCGGGCAGGTCGACCTCGAACTGACCGCTCGCCAGACGGACCGCGGCTCCCGTGAGCCCTTCGATAGGCTGCGCGATGCGGTCGGCCGCCACCGTGGCGCCCACGGCCATCAGCAGCACCGCCAGCAGCCCCACCCCCACGACGACCCCGAGGAGCTGCCGGGCCGGCGCCAGTGCGACGCTGCGGGGCACCTCGACCAGCAACGCCAGGCCGAGCTCTCCGAGCGGCTCGAAGGCGCCCAGCACCGAGACGCCCGCATAGTTTGCGTAGGCGTCCACGCCCCGGCGCCCGTCCAACGCCGCCCGAACTCCCGGGGTGGCCACCCCCCGTCGGAAGGCGTCGCGGCCGAATCGGTCGGCGCTGACGAAGTCGTACGAGCTCGACACGAGATACGCCTCCGCGCCTTCGGTCAGACCCGTACGGTCGTCGACGATCGCGTCGAGGCGAGCGAGGTCCAGGTGACTCGCCAGCACCCCCAAGAGCGCTCCGTCGCCCCCGCGCACCGGCACCGCGAGGGTCAGCTCGGGCCGCCCCGTCTCGGGAGAGGTGTACACGCCCGTGACGAAGGGCCCCTCGCGGCCCCGCTCCCAGAACGGCGTCCGCGTCTCGAACCGTCCCTCGCTCGAGGAGTCGGTCGACAACACCACCTGCCCGCCCGTCGGACTGAGCAGGAACACCTCCCGGTGATCCGGCGCCGTACGCCGCACGGTCTCGATCCAGGCGCGGGCGGGCTCGTCGGGAGCCCGCTCGCGGCCCGCCAGATCGTGGGCGACCGCGGCGGCGGTGGGCGCAGAGGCCACGTAAGTGAGGAACGACCGTTCGCGCTCCACCCACCGACGCGCTTCGGCCGCCTTGGCGTCGGCGACCGCCTGCAGCCGGGCGCCCGCCTCTTCCTCGAGAAACGTCCGTGCCGCAAACCAGAGGGTCACGGCCAGGCCGACGACGGCCGCCGTACCGATGGCCACCACCGTGGCCGTGAGGCGCGTGCGCAGTCCACGCGTGGGCACGCCGACCAGACTCGCGAGGTCCGTCACGGAGCACCGTCCGGTCGGGGCTCGGGGTCGAGCACCGCGACCATCTCGACTTCGCCCCCGACCACCCGCGACACCACGGCACTCCGCTGCGGGTCGGGAGAGCCCGCGAAGGTGATCGTGCCGGTCGCCCCGTGGTAGTCGCGGGTCTCCAGCAGTGCCTCCATGATGCGCGGTCCCTCGAGGGAGCCCGCGCGGCTGATGGCCGCGGCGACCAGATGGACCGCATCGTAGGTGAGCGGCGCGGTCGAGCGCGGAAGCTCACCGTAGCGGGCCTGGTAACGCTCCACGAAGGCTCGGGTTTCGGGGCGCGGCAGGTCGGTGTGCCATTGATGCGTCACGTACGCGCCTTCCGCCTCGGGCACGGCCGCGAGCGAGCGCAGGTCCCAGGAATCGCCCCCCAGAAAGACCGCGCGCACCCCGGCGACACGCGCCTGCACCATCTGGCGGTCGGCCACGGGAGAGAACTGCGGCAGCACCAGAACGTCGGGGGCCGCACGGGCGATGCGCCGCATCGCGGAGCTGAAGTCGTCCGCCACGTCGGCGGTGAAACGCTCATCGACGACGACGCGCCCGCCGCGCGCTTCGAATCCTGCACGGAAGCGGTCCGCGAGGCCGCGGCTGTAGGCGCTCGACTCGTCGTACAGGATGGCGGCCGTTTGCGCGCCCAGGCGCTCGCGCGCGAAGCGCGCCAGCGCCTCACCTTGAAAGTCGTCCATAAACGCAAGGCGGGCGGCGAAGGCGTGCCCTTCGGTGGTCTCGTGACTCGACGACATCGGGCTCAGCATGGGGACCTCGGCGTCGTCGGCCACGGCAGCCACGGCAATCGCGTGGCGGCTGAGGAACGGCCCGACCAGCGCGGCGACTCCGTCCAGGTTGACCAGTTCGCGCGCACGAAAGGCCGCCGCGTCGGCCCGGTCCTCGAAGTCGCCCTCGACGATCTCGACCGGTCGCGCCACCCCGGCCACGAACACGCCGCCCGCGTCGTTGATCTCGTCGACCGCCAGCGCGGCCCCGCGGCGCGCCGGAATGCCCGACGCGCCGGCCAGCGGCCCTGTGAAGTTGGCGAGCAGCCCGATGCGCACCGGCTCGGGGGCGGAGGCCGGCTCGCACGCCCAGGCGAACAGCGCAACCAGCGCGACACGGCGCAGCCTGCGGGTCGTCGTGTGAGCGATCCGAAAAACGCCCCTGGCGAGGAGGGGGGTGAAGCTTCCGGCGCCGGGCGGGATGGGACGGTGGCCGGAGTTCCTGGGACGGCCTGCCATGGTGGCATAGTCGCATCGGGCGTGCGACCGCACAAGATGTGACGGTGGCTCGCGCGGCGGCGGCGCGAAGCCTTAGGATGGGTCCGAGCCGGACCACCACGCGACCGGTCGGCCGCTCGCGTCTTCGGGCTCCGCCCGCCGGTCCCCCGGCAGGGCAGCGCGCGCGCCCACCCCACTCCAGGAGGCCCCGATGGCCCGCGAATCGCAGCGCTTCGAAAACCACACCAAGATGGTGCCCGGCTTCCACTACGTCGGAAGCGCCCTGCTCGTCGTACTTCTCGTCTGGGCGCTCTGGCGGCTCGTGACCGACCCCTCGCTGGACCACGGCATGATGCTGCTGCTCGTGGTCTTTCTCGCTCTGCTCGGCTGGTACGTGCGCATCTTCCCGCTCGGCGTACAGGACCGCGTGATCCGGCTCGAGGAGCGGCTGCGCATGGAGCGCGTGCTCCCTGACGAGCTGCGCCCGCGGATCGCCGAGTTCACCACGTCGCAGCTCATCGCCCTTCGCTTCGCGCCCGACGACGAGTTGCCCGATCTGGCCCGGCGAGTGCTGGCCGGCGAACTGCACGGCCGTACAGAGATCAAGCGGGCGATCCGCACCTGGCGGGCGGACCACGAACGCATCTGAGGGGGGCGCCGGCACCCGCACGCACGCCACGGCGGCCCCCGGGAGCACACTCGACCGGCCTCACGCGCACTAAAGTCGCCCGCGAGCGGGCCGACCCTCACGGGGAGAACCCCACCGAGGAGGCACCCTTCCCGTGGCGATGACGAAGGATCTGCTCGACGGTGTCGACCAGCTCGACCCGCTGCCGATCACCATCCAGACGCTGCTGACCAAGCTGGGCGACGACTTCGTGTCGCCGCGCGAGATCACGCGCGTGCTGGAATACGACCAGGCCATCGCGGCCATGCTGCTGCGCGCCGCGAACTCCGCCGCCATGGGCGCGCGGGTGCGCATCGAACGTATCTCGGACGCCGTGGCCCACCTGGGGCTCGACCGCATCCTGAGCGTAGCCATGGGCGCACACATGAAGTCGATGTCGCGGCCGGTCGAGATGTACGACCTGAGCGAGAACGACTTCTGGCTGCACGGGGCAGTCGCCTCGGTCGCCGCGAAGGAGATCGCCGCAGCCGCGGCGCGACGCGGCGTCGAGGTGCCCAAGCAGGCCACCATCGCCGCGCTGATGCACGACGTGGGCAAGCTGATTCTGGTCCGCTACACCGACGTCGACATGCAGGCCGTCGTGGACCTGGCCCGGGAGGACGGCATCACGTTCGTCGAGGCCGAGCGGAGGCTGCTCGGCTTCGACCACGCCGAGGTGGGCGGCGCGGTGGCCGAGAAGTGGAACTTCCCCGACGACATCCGCGACGCCATCGCTCGCCACCACGACATGCCCGTCGCCGACCCCACGCCCATGACCGACACCGTCACGCTCTCGAACGTGATCGCCAAGACGGTGGGCGTCGGGGTGGGCGCCGAGGGCATGAACCTGTTCGCCGATCGGCTCTCGATGAAGCGACTCGGGCTGCGCTTCCCCGACTTCGCGCGCATCTCGTCCGAGGTCATGTCTCAGCTCGACGGCATCAAGCAGCTCTACGGCGTCTGAGCGGCGACGGACCGGGTCGCCCTTTCGCGCCGCGGCCCGGGAGTCCCTCCAAGAACACCGCGTCCCGGCCCGAGCGCCCCCGCTTCAGGCCCCGGCGAGCGCCCTGCGTAGCGCGGCGAGGTGGCCGTCGCTCAGCCCGTCCGACTCGAAGATCGACACTCCGTCCGCCCCTGCGTCGCGCGCCACGCGCACCGCCCGGGCGAAGTCGTCGGGGGGCAGGTCGGGCAGGTAGAGGCCCGCGCGCAGCTTGCGAC
>RFGQ01000614.1 GCA_003695865.1 Gemmatimonadota bacterium
CGGCGGGCCCCGGGGGCCCGGCCGGCGGCATCGACGGAGGAGGACGGTGTGGCTTCATACGCGGTGCATCAGCTTACCGCGCAGCGCGTGCGGGAGGTCCTCGAACGCGATCCCCGCCTCGTGTGGCCGGTGGGGACGCTGGGCTTCGTGGCTCCCCATCTGCCCCTCGGTGCGGGAACCCGGGTCGCCGAAGCCGTGGCCGACCGGGTGTGCGACGCGCTCGGGCTGCTGCGGGCGCCCACGCTGGCGTTCGGGGTCGCCGCCCCCGACACCTGTCACCATCCCGGTGCGGCGGCGATGCGGCGCAAGACCTTCCACCGGGCCCTCAACGAGGTGCTGGCCTCCTGGGACGCCGGAGGCGTACGCGAGGTGGTGGTCGTCGTCTACGAACGGCTCGAGTCGTATCTGGAGGCGGTGCTGACCTCGCTGACCCCCGAAGCCGACGTGACCGTGGTCGACCTGCGGACGATCGACGTCTCGGATCTGGTCGAGGACCGACCCGAACTCGAGCGGGGCGGCGAGATCGATACGTCGCTGATGCTCCATCTGGCCCCCGAAGCGGTCGACACCGAAGGGCTGGTCGACTACGAGACCGACGCCCGCACGGCCCGAAGGTACGTGCAGGGGCGGGGCGGTGCACCGTCTCCGGAGGTCCCGGGCGTGGTCGGCCACCCCCGTCGCGCCTCGTCCGAGACGGGCCGCCTCATCTTCGAGCGCTACGTAGAAACCGTGGCCAACGCCCTGCGTGCGCCCGCGACCGCGGTGAGGGGCGGCACGGGGCTTGCTTGACTCGCGCAGTGCACCGCTGCGGTCCCGGCGGCGCCGGGCACCTTTCGGAACCCGGCATCGAGGGACCCAACGGAGGAGAAACTCACGATGAAGCGACGCCTGATCGGCGCGTGTTTCGCGGCAATATTCGGCCTCGGGAGCGTCCCGGCCCACGCCCAGGTGGTGGTCGACGAGGGGGCGTTCATCGTCCTCAGAAGTGGACAACCGGTCGGAACGGAGTCGTACAGCATCCGCCGCAGCGGGTTCGGGGACAACCGCGTGCTGGTGGCCCAGGGGACCGTGGAGTGGGACCGTCCGCGGCGCCGGGCCACGGTGCGGACGCTGCTGCGCGGCCGTGACCTCGACCTGGCGGCCTTCGAAGCGAAGGTGTCGGGCGACGTGCAGGCCGAAACCGGCCTGCAGATGGCCGGACGCCGCTTCGTGCTCTCGTCGCGGACGGACGACGGCATGACCGAGCAGGAGTTCCGCGCCGTACCCGGGGCCGTCGTGCTCGAGCCCGGGGTGGCCCACCTCTATGCCCTGCTCGCCCTGCGCGCCCCCGACGGAGGGAGCGTGCCGGTGATCGTTCCCGCACGCGGGCGCGCCCTGCGCGCCGAGGTGAGCGTGGTCGGTGCGGAACGCGTCGAAGTCGACGGCCGGGCGCTGCCGGCCCGCCACCTGCGCGTGGAGATCGGCGGAGCCGAGCACCATGTGTGGTTGGACGAGGAAGGCCACCTGCTGCGGGTGCACGTTCCCGATGCGGACTTCGACGCGCGTCGAAGGGAGCGGCCCTGACCCTGCACCCCCAGCGCGCGTGGCGCCCAGGAGTGGGGCGCCCCCGCCCCTCCACCCGCGCGACGGGCCGGCCCGAAGGGGTCCCGCGCGCCGGCAAGCGCGGTCTCCGAGCGGTTCCCCAACACCTGGGCCGGACCCCGGTGTCGGTGTAGATTGGGGCGCCCAGGAGCCCCCGGCGACTTCCGTTTGAAGATCCTCGAACCGATTCCCGTAACCACCCCGTGTGGTGGCCCGGGCGCGCGGCGTCCTTGGCCCGTGCGGAGCCGTGAAACCGGCCCCCTCGGGAGCGCGTAGGACGCCGGGACCGCCCCGAGACGAATTCCCTTCGTGGTTGGGAGGCACAGCCCGATGTCCATGAGAGTCCGCACGACGCGCACGTCCGTGTTCGCGTCGGCACTCCTCGCCCTTCTGGCCGCCGTCCCCGCCGGCGCGCAGGAGATCGTTCCCGTCACGCTCACGCTCGACGAAGCGATTCGCATCGCGCGGCAGAACAATCCGGGCTTCCAACGGACGCGGAACGACCTGCACGCGGCGGAATGGGACGTGCGAGCCGCCTACGGTGCACTCATCCCCTCGGCCAACATCAGCAGCGGCATCAGCTGGCAGGGCTCGGGCGAGCAGCGTTTCGGAAGCCTCACGTTCGACGAGCTCGGGGTGATCAACCCGCCGTCGTTCTGGTTCTCGAGCTACAACCTGGGCTTCTCGTACACGATCGACGGCCAGACCCTGATGGCGCCCGGGCAGGCAAAGGCGAACCGCAACGCGACGGCCGCGCAGATCCAGAACGCCGACGCGCAGCTCGTGCAGCAGGTGACGCAGCTCTATCTCGACGTGCTCCGGCAGACCGAAGAGGTGCGCGTGGCCGAACAGCAACTCGAGCGCGCGCGCACGAACCTGCGGCTCTCACAGGGCCAGTTCGAGATCGGCACGGCCACCGCCGTCGACGTGGGTCAGGCCGAGGTCGCCGTGGGCCGCGCCGAGGTGACGCTGCTGCAGGCGCAGAATGCGCACGAGACGGCGCGCATCCGCCTTCTGCAGGCGATGGGTGTGGACCTGGACCAGGCGGTCACGCCCACCACGCCGTTCCGGATCGAGGAGCCCCGCTGGACCGTCGACGAGCTGTTCGAGCTGGGCGTCGAGCGCAACCCCAACCTGCGCTCGCTGCGGGCCAGTGTCGACGCGGCCCGCTACGGCGTGCGCA
>RFGQ01000615.1 GCA_003695865.1 Gemmatimonadota bacterium
GAGCGGGCCGCCGGGGCTCGTGTGGGTGGTCTGGTCTTTCTGCGCCACGGGCACTCATGGGACCGCCTGCGGGCCGACCCACGCCTGGACGAACTGCTGGCGCGCTACGGCATCTGAGGACGCGCCCGAGGCGGCGTACCCGGGCGCACCGGGCGTTCAGACCCCCCACCACCACTTGGCGCCGAGCACCGCGAAGCCTACGAGCGTACCCAGGAGCGCCTCCCACTCCCGGTTGCGGCGGTAGCGGCTCCACGAAAAGGCTGCGGGTTCATCGTCATCGGACGAGGCCCGCGCCCGGTAGGGAGTGAGGCGGGGCAGGAACGCCGGCACGGCCTCGGCCCACGCCCGGTAGGGGTCGCCGAACCGGACCTCGAGCTCGCGCGCCTCGCGGCGTATGGTCGCCCGGTAGACGAACCCGAAGAAGAGGGCGAACACCAGCAGGAAGAGCGGCCGCCCCCCGGCCGCCACCACGCCCGACCCCAGCAGGAAGCTGCCCAGGTAGAGCGGGTTGCGGGTGAACGCGTAGGGGCCCGTGGTCGAGAGTACCCGGTCTTTGTGGATCACGCCGGCGGCCCACCCGCGCAACAACAGTCCGAGCGCCGCGGGGACGGCACCGATCGCCAGCCACAACGGAGAAGGATCGGCCGCGTAGAGGAAGAGGAGCGCGAGCAGCGCGCCGCCCCGCAGGCGCACACGACGCGCCGCGAGGTTCAGTCCCACGGCGTCAGCGCGGCGGCGGGGAGACTGGCTCGCCGCCCCCTGCGCCCCCTGCACCCGCGGCGCCTGAGGGCCCCGTGCCGCCCCGCTTCGCCTCGCCCACACCGTCCGCTCCCGGCTCGGTCGCGGGCCCGGCCCCGCCGTGGATCGGCCGGCCCGGGGTCAGCGTCTCGAGCTCGAGCTTGAGCGACCCCACGATCTTCATGTTGGAACGCAGGTAGACCAGGTAGCGGTGCTCGTCGTCGGTGAAGTAGAGCTCGGCCTCGCCACCCTCGCTGAAGAGCCCGCTGGTGCGGATGATCGGCTGCACGACGATCGTCTCGAACGTGCCGGCCGGCACCTCGATGGTCTCGCGCCGCAGCACGCGGATCGTCACCGGGTTGCCGTCTTCCTTGAAGTAGCGGGGCAGCGTGTACTCGTCGCCCACCTCGAGCGGCAGCGTACGCACGAAGTAGACGAAGGCGATGTCGTCCAGCGGCTCCTCGCTGGCGAGCTCGCCCCACTCGTCGCGGTCCATCCGCTCCCAGTACATGTCCTCGGGATAGAACTCGTACTCCCGGTACGACTCGTAGCTCATCTCGTGGATGTCACGGATGTAGCGCAGGCTCACGAAGCGGCGGGTGTCGATCCACGACTGATAGTCGTCGTCGACCTTGGCGACGCCGAAGAGCACGCTGCCCTTCAGGCCCAGGCGCACGTGATAGGCGGGGATACCGCGCACGGAATCGATGCCCGCGATCGTCATGTGGGCGTCGCCCACGTTGAGCGGACCGGCCTTGACCTTGTACGTGAGCCGCTCGCCCGGGCCGAAGGGGACGGGCATCGCCAGCGGATCGATCGGGTACGCGGCAGTGGCCGAATCGCCCGGCGGGGTCGCCGACGCCACGGCCGCGGCCGCCGAATCGCCGTGCGCGCCCGAGGTCTGCGTGGCGGCCGGCGCGGGACGCACCAGCGCAGCCAGCGCGGCGAGCGCCGCGGCATACCGAAGATGTCGTCGCGCTCGCGTCACCGCGCCGCCTCGTGTTCGGGAGCCGTCCAGGTGCTCCCTCGTACACGGGCGAGGTCCCTCAGGGTTCGCACGGTGCGGAAGCGGGAGGGGCGCGTGCGGATGTCGTAGCGCGTCTCCAGCGGCACCTCTTCGATGCGGCGGGAGTGCGGGGCCACCCGGGCGAGCAGCTCGAAGTTCCCGGCCCATCCGTCGTGCGTGAGCAGGGGCCCGTCGCCCAGTGCGCGCAACGCCTTACGGAGCACGATGAGCCGGTACGCCCGGAAGCCGCAGAACGGATCGGCGACCGGCGCCTCCCGCAGGCCCGCCCCCGTCACCCAGGGCGCCAGCCGCCGGGCCAACCGCACCCGGCCCGGCGCGGCGCGGCCCGCGTCGGCACGGCGCCCCGCGACGATGTCGGCGCCCCCCTCGATCGCCTTGACGAGGGTCACGATGTGGTCGGGATGATCGGTGAAGTCACCCTGGAGCGTGACCACCGCGTCGCGCTTGGGATAGGCGGTGCGCTTCACGGCCTCGCGCAGCAGCTTCTCGAGCGCCGCCGGGTACCCGATGCGCTCGCGCTCGCGAAGCACGCGCACGGGCAGCACGGAGCGGTAGCGGTCCAGCGTCGCGGCCGTGTCGTCGGTCGAGGCGTCGTCGAGCACGAGGATCTCGTAGTCGCGCCCGAACTCTCCCATCACGTTGCGGATCTTCCACAGAAGCACGCCGATCGTGCGCGCCTCGTTGTGGGCCGGGATACAGATATAGATCACTCGCCGTCTCCGGATTCGTCGGCCGGTCGCGTCTTCCAGCGCCGGTGGTGCCAGAAGTACTGCTCGGGCGCCTGCCGTATCCAGCGCTCCAGGGCCGCCGTGAAGTGCGCCGTCACACGGCGCACGTCCTCGTCCAGGCCCGCGCCCCGCGTCACCGGCACGGACTCGAGTACCACGCGGTAGCGCGCCGGGATCCCCGGCTCGCGGAGCGAAACCCCGAGGAATATCGGGGCGCCGGTGCGCAGCGCGAAGAGCCCCGCGCCTTTCGCGGTGGACGCGGGCCGGCCGAAGAAGTCGACGAACACCCCCCGCCGGCGCACGTTCTGGTCGGCCACCAGCGCGAGCACGCGGCCCTCGCGCAGCGCCGCGAGCCCCTCGCGGAACGCATCGTTCTTGACGATCACCCTGAGCCCCAGGCGCGCCCGCGAGCGCACCAGAGCCGCATCGAAGAGCGGGTTCTTCTGCCGGTGCGCGACCACGTCGACCGGCAGGCCCCGGGCCGACAGGGCCGCGCCGCCGATCTCCCAGTTACCCAGGTGGCCGGTCACGACGAGGGCGCCCCGCCCGGCCGCCAGGGCCCGCTCGAGCGCCTCGAGCCCCTCCACGCGGGTCCGCGCCACCACCTCGGCGGCGTCCATGCGGGCCAGCCGGAAGGTGGTGACCGCCTCGCGCATCAGGTGCCGGTAGGCGGCGCGCCCCACCCGCC
>RFGQ01000616.1 GCA_003695865.1 Gemmatimonadota bacterium
CCACTCCCCCGCCCCGACCTCCACGAGGCGGCCCACGCTCGCCGCCAGGTTCGTCGCCCCCTCCTGGTCGAGGGAGGCGCTCGCGGTGAGCGGCGGCGGCGCGGCCATGCGACCACGACCCCGGGCCACGTCGATCTCCACCACGCCGCCCAGTACGTTGGGGCCGTAGAGCAGTGAGGCGAGCCCGCGGTGTAGATCGAGTCCCCGCGCCGCGGTCATGGGGACCACCGAAAGGTCGGTCCGGTGGTCCCACCCCAGGGTGAGCGGCACGCCGTCGACCAGAATCGCGATCTGACGGTCTTCCGCGCCGCGCAGGGCGGGCTGCGCCTCGCCACGTGAGTTCTCGCGGATCTGGACGAGCGGAAGCGCACGCAGCACCTCTTCGAGCGTGGGCGCCGGCACCACGTTCATCGAGTCGAAGCGCACGCGCACGGCGGCCACTCCGCCGGCGCTGGTGGTCGATCGGGGAACGCTTACAGGGATCCCCTCGAGTACGTACGCCCGCAGGGAGTCGGCGGGAATCGAGTCGGGACGCGCCTGCGCGGAGCCGCCGGTCGGCACCCAGGCGGCCGCGGCGAGCGAGAGGGCAATGCGTGTGTGTCGGTCGAACATCCGTGTCGGCCGGCTCTGGTGAGGGAGTGGGGGTGGGGTTTCCGGACTGGTAGGACACCGCGCCCGGAGTGTTCCGTTGAACACGGCGGCCGCCCGGCCATGGACCGGCCGCCGGGTCCGGCCTAGTGTGGGGCCAGCCGGCCCGGCCAACGGGTCGGGACGGAGCCCGGTGCGGGGTGCACGACCGGGCGCGCGCGGGGTAGGCGGCAAAGGAGCAGCGACCATGTCGGAGGCACGAGGGGCGACGGAGGGTAGCGGATCGGGCCGGGCCCCGGTCGGGGTTGCGGTCGTTTGCGGATCGGTGCGGCCGGGCGCGTACACGCGCATGGCGGTGGATCTGTTGCTGCGGTCGCTCGCGGCGGCGCCCGGGGTCGAGCCGACCCTGGTGGACCCCCGCGAACTCGACCTGCGTTCCCCCGGCCTCGAGCACGATCCGGACGGCCCCCGGCGCCTCACCGAGGCCCTCGCGGCTGCGGACGGCATCGTGCTCGCCACGCCCGAGTACCACGGCGGCCTGAGCAGCGTGATGAAGCTCGTGTTCGAGAACCTGGGCCACCCCACGCCGCTGCGCGGCAAGCCGGTGGCCCTGCTGGGGGTGGCCGCGGGCGTGATCGGAGCGATCAAGTCCCTCGAGCAGGTACGTTCGATCGCGTCCCACATGGGCGCTCTGGTGCTGCCCGGCCCGGTGTCGGTGGCGCGCTGCCAGGAGGTGTTCACGCCCGAGGGCGCGTGTCTGGACGACGACGTGGCGCGCCGGATCGAGGGTCTGGGCGAGGCGCTCGTGGACTACGTGCGGCGGCACGCCTGCCCCCGGGCGTCTCTCGAAGGCATGGTCCGCGGAAACGAGGAGCTTGTGTGAGCGCGCTCCTGGTCGGCGTCGCGGCTGCCCTACAGGCAGCCTCGGCCTGGGCGCCGGGCACGCCGCTCCCGGAACCGCGCGCGAACCTGACGACGGCGGCCGTGTCCGTCGACGGGCGGTGGAGCCTCGTGGCCGCGCTCGGACTCGAGGCCGGGCGCACGTGGCGGGACGTCACCGCCTCGGCGTTCCTCTACGACCCGGCCGCGGGACGATGGCGGAAACTCCCCGACGTGCCGGGCCCCGGTAGGCTGGCGGGCACGGCCCGCGCCTGGCGGGGCAAGCTGTTCATCTACGGCGGCTACACGGTCGCGGAAGACGGCAGCGAGCGGTCGGTCCCGAACGTGGACGTGCTCGACGTCCGGGCCGCGGCCTGGACGCGCGCCGCGGACATCCCCGTGCCCACCGACGACGCGGTGTCGGGCCTGTGGCGCGACTCGCTCGTCTACCTGGTCTCGGGATGGCACGACCGGGACAACGTGCGCGACGTTCAGGTCCACGATCTCAGCGCCGATCGCTGGCTCGGCGCCACGCCGATTCCGGGGCCGCCCGTCTTCGGGCACGCGGGAGCCGTCGCGCGGGATGTGATCGTGTACATCGACGGCGTGCGTGTGGATCGCGACCCCCGCCGCTTCGTGCTGGAGGCCTCGTCGTGGCGGGGAGACATCGACCCGACCGATCCGACGCGCGTGACCTGGCGTCGCATCGCCGATCATCCGGGGCCGCCGCTCTACCGCGCGGCGGCGGGGGCCTGGGGCGACTGGGTGATCTTCGCCGGGGGGACCGACAACCCGTACAACTATTCGGGCGTCGGGTACGACACGCGCCCCGCCGAGCCCAGGACCGGGGTGTTCGCCTACAACGTGCGTACCGGCGAATGGCGCGAACTCGAGCCGTTGCCCGTGGCGGTGATGGACCATCGTGGGCTGGTCATCGCGGGCGACCGGGCCTACCTGATCGGCGGCATGGAAGCCGGCCAGACCGTGACCCGGCTCGTGCAGGTCGCCGACCTGCGCGTGCTGCTCGGGGGCTGACGCCCGCGCGTCGCCGCTCGAAAACGCTTGTGCCCGTGGCGAGCGCGTCGTAGGGTGCAGAGCGGCGCGACTCCGGGGCGATCCGTTCCGCAGCCCTGACTCCCGCATTCCCTCCCCTGCGCGCCGTTCGACCCATCCGTCGTTCCCTCTCCTCCCTCCGTAGGAGGCTCCCATGCCTGATGGACCCTGGACCCGTCTTCGCGGTGACGCGCGGGCGCGGCTCGAACGCACCCACCGCCGCGGACAGGACCCCCTTCCCGGACAGACCAGAACCCACGACGAGAGCTCCGAGCCCCACCGCCGTACGGGCCGGCGTTACACCATCGTGGATACGTATTCCGACCTGACCTACCAAGGACAGCAGCCGCCCAACGGCATCGCCATCACGCACACCTGCGACAAGTGCTCCGGGCACACCGACCAGGTCGTGAACGGTGCCATGCAGGCGGTGGTCGTGCCGCCCTCGCTCGTCGACGTGCACGCCCAGGACAAGCACCGCGGCACCCGCACGGGGACCCTGTTCCAGCGCGTCCTCATCACGGGCAAGGTCACCCGCCGCGTCGAGACCTACGTGCGTTTCGGCAACGAACGCCAACGCCGTTCGCGTTCGATCGTGTGGGAGGAGCGCACGATCAACCACGTCGAACGGCGCGTGTGGATCCAGTGGGGCGCCATGAGCGAGTCGGACTGCACGCACGGGGTCCAGGATTCGAGCCTCGCCTACTTCGACCCGCGGGGTGCCCTGGACGGCGCCTTGCTGGCCGCCGTGCGCGACGCCGATGTCGAGGCGATGCCGATTTCGCTGTTCGACGACGAAGCCGTCCTTGCGGCCGTCGAGGCCGACGCCGCGCCCGCCGAGGTCGTGGTGACGGCCGTGAGCGGGAGTGAGGACGGTCTCACCGTGGCCCTGGCCATCCGCGATCTGGAGGGCGAATTGCGGCCTCTGGGGAAGGCTTCGCTCGAGGTTCTAGAGGGCGGCGACGCCCTGGCGGCCCGAGGGTTCCGACCGGCCTGACGCCGCCCGACGCCGGACCGGCAGGGGTGGAACGGTCCTGCGGGGGCCGGTCCGGCGCGCAGACCCCTCAAATCGCACAGTCGACGTGCCGATCCCTTGAAGCATCCGCTGCCGCTTCAGGGAGGTCCGATGCAGCTTCGCGCCACGCCGAGCCGCGGTGCGAGGTCGCGCTCCGTTCGTCTCATCGCCGGGGGCGCGGGGTCGACGAGGTGTAGGCGGTGGGCGGCGGTCGGCGTTCACCGCGTGCTCGTGCTCCTAGCCGCCATACCCGTGTTCGCGCCCGCCGTCCGTGCGCAGCGCGCCCATGTGACCCTGTACACGAACCGTGAGGGCCTGCCGCAGGGCCAGGTCTTCGACGTGCGCCAGGGACCGCTCGGCTACCTGTGGATGGCCACCTACGGGGGGCTCACGCGCTACGACGGCGAGACCTTCCGGGCCTGGACCGTGAGGGACGGGCTCGTCTCGAACGCGGTGCGCAGCGTCGCCCCCACGGCCGGGCACGTGTGGGTCGCGACCGAGCGCGGCCTGTGCGTCCTGAAGGGCGACGAGGTCGGGTGCCCGCACACCGATCTCAGGATGTTCGGCGTCACCCGCCTCACCGCCGACGCCGGAGGCTGGGCCTGGGCCGCGAGCCCCACGGGGGTGGCCCGGGTCGCGCCTTCGGGCGCCG
>RFGQ01000617.1 GCA_003695865.1 Gemmatimonadota bacterium
GTGCAGCCGTTCGCCCAGGCGGTTCGCGACGCCCTGGGCGCCGACACGGACTGGACGCTCGTGTGGCGCGCGCCCGATCCCGCGGCCGCCGTCCCGGCCACGGTCGACCGTACGCTGGAGGCGCGGGGGCTGCTGGGTGGTCCCGTGCGGGTGGGCCGTGTGGTCCGCCGGGCGGAGCGGGCCGGCGCGGGCGCACCGCCGACCGCCGTTCTCCCCGACACTGCCGCCCGCTCCGGCCCGCCCCCCCGTGCGTGGGGCCAGGGACGCACCGTCCGTCGGGTGGGCGACGTCACGAACGACCACCTGGCCTGGGCGGCTCCGCTTCCCGGCGATGCGGACCCGGCCGCCGTTGCCCTGCTCGTGCAGGCCCTCCGCGACCGGCTCGCGCCCGCCCCCCCGCCGCCCGAGCTCTACACGCTCGCCGTGGAGGTCGTGCACTCGCCGGGGCGCGCTCCCGCCGTCCTCGTGCGGGCGGCGCTCGCACCGGGCGCCGCCGAGGCCTGGGCGGAGCGCGTCGCGGGCGTGATCCGGGCCCTGGCGTCGGCCGAGCTCGACCCCGTGTCGTGGATCACGCTTCGCGACCGCACCGTGGCCGCACGCCGGCTCGCGCTCGCCTCACCCGAGGCGGCCGCGGCCTCTCTGGCGCGGCCCCCGGCTCGGGTGTTGCCCGAGCCGGGCGGCGCCCGCCCCGCCGACCTGCGGCGGCTCGTGGCCGCGCTCGGTCCGGCCCGCGTGGTCGTATACGGGCCGGACCTCGCGGGCGCTGGGGGTCGCTGAAAGGGGAGGCTCCTCCGCAGTCCTGCCACCCCCACACCGTTCCAGGGGCGAAAAACGGGCGTGTAACTTGATGAGGCACCGGCCGAATAGTACTTTCGGCGCGCCTTCCCCGGATCCGTAACGGAGTGAGAACATGACGCGAAGGAATCTCTGGTTCGCCCTCCCGGGCGCAGTCCTGCTGCTCAGCGCGTGCGGCAAGGCTCAGCCCGTGGTGACGGCGGAACTCGAGGTCGAAGACGCGGAAGGGACGACGGTGGTGCGCCCGATCGCCGACCTGGAGGTCAGGCTTTTCCCCTTCGATCGGGACGAGGTCTTCGACTCGCTCGCCGCGGCGGCGCCCACGCCCGAGCCCGAGATCCCCGATTCCGTCCTGCAGGCGCAGGCCGAGGTGCGCGCCGCTCAGGAAGCCTGGCAGCAGCTCGAGTCGCGCTGGAACACGCTGCGCGACAC
>RFGQ01000618.1 GCA_003695865.1 Gemmatimonadota bacterium
CCGCACCGGGCCCGGCCGACCCGGGCGGCGCTCTCGATCGGGCCTGGGAGCGGTGGGCGCCGCCCCTGGCGTGGCGCCGCATCCGCGTCGTGGACGCACACACCGGAGGTGAGCCGCTGCGCGTCATCTGCGGCGGCGTCCCCACACTCCCGGGCGACGACGTGCTCGCCCGGCGGCGGTGGGCCGAGCGCCACCTGGACGACCTCCGCCGGGCGCTGATGTGGGAGCCCCGTGGCCACGCCGACATGTACGGCTGTCTCGTGATGCCGCCCGTCACCGAGCGAGCGGCGGTCTCGGTGCTGTTCCTGCACAACGAAGGCTTCAGCACCATGTGCGGCCACGGGATCATCGCCCTCGCGACCGTGCTCGTCGAAACCGGCGCGCTCGGGCCGCCGTGGACGGCCGAGAGGACGCACGAGGGCGCTCTGCCCCCGATCGGAATCGACACCCCCGCCGGCTTCGTGGAGGCCGTTCCCGTCGTCGAGTCGGGCCGGGTCGAGCACGTCTCGTTCCGCAACGTCCCCTCGTTCGCGGCGGCGCTCGGCCGGACCGCGGAGGTGCCCGGCTACGGCACGGTCCCGTACGATCTGGCCTTCGGCGGAGCCTTCTATGCGTACGTGGACGCCGGGGCGCTCGAGCTCTCGCTCGAGCCGCGCGCGGTCGAGTCCGTGATCGCCGCCGGACGGGCCGTGAAGGCCGCCGTGCAGGCGCACGATCCGCCCCGGCACCCCGAGGAGCCCGACCTGGGCTTTCTCTACGGGGTCATCTTCAGCGGCCCACCCCCGGGCGGCGATTGCGACCTGCGGAACGTTTGCGTGTTCGCCGACGGCGAGGTCGACCGGAGCCCCACGGGCACGGGCGTCTCGGGACGGCTGGCGATCGAACACGCGCGCGGCCGGCTCCGGGGAGGCGAGACGCTGGTCGTGGAGAGCCTGGTGGGCAGCCGATTCACCGTGCGTTCGCTGGGGCGGACCCGGGTGGGCGGCGTGCGCCATCGCACACCACACGCCCACTCCGAACAGGAACCCCGCCGTGCCCGTTGTCCGTCTCACGACCC
>RFGQ01000619.1 GCA_003695865.1 Gemmatimonadota bacterium
CGGGCCGCCGCGCTCGACCCGCAGGGCACCGAGGGGCTCTACTGGGGCGCGGCGGCCCGTGGACGCATGGCCATGGACGCGGGGGGCGGCCGGGCGGTGCGGTTGGTCGCCGAGGCGCGGGCGCTGGCCGAGCGGGTGCTGGCGGCCGATTCGCTGCACGCGGGCGCGCACCACGTGCTCGGCAAGATCGACCTCGAGATCCGCAAACTCTCGGGGCTGAAGCGCTGGCTCGGCCACCGCATGGACGGAGGCGCCGTGATCGCCGACGCGAGCTGGGAGCGCGCCCGCGCCCACCTGGAACGGGCCGTCGCGCTCGACCCCGAAGAGGTCGTCTACCGGCTCGATCTGGGCGATCTGCTCGAGCGCCGGGGCGAAAAGGAGGCGGCCGCCGCCCAGTTCGAGGCGGCGCTCTCGGCCCCTCGCAGGCACCCGTTCGACGCGGCGCTGCAGGCCGAGGCCCGTGCGCGTCTGGACCGCCTGACGGGCGAGGCCCTATGATGCCCGCCGACCCCGGGGAGAAGCGCGGAGGTGAATGTGTCGAACGTGTGTGAAGTCCGTCTTTGGGGGCGCGCGGCCGGGCGGCGGGCGGCGGGCCGCAGGGGCACCGGGCCCCTTGTGGGCATCGTCCTCGCGCTCGTGGCCGCGCTGCCCGCCGGTGCGCAGGCGCAGAACGGCGGGGCCGTGCGGGCGCCTCACGGCATGGTATCGTCCGAGACCGCGTGGGCCTCGGAGGTGGGCGCCGCGGTCCTCGAGGCCGGCGGCAACGCGGTCGACGCGGCCATCGCGACCGGCTTCGCGCTCGCCGTGACCCATCCGGCCGCCGGCAACATCGGGGGCGGCGGCTTCATGGTGATCCGCTTCCCGGACGGCACCACCACCGCGCTCGACTTCCGCGAGCGCGCCCCCGCGGCGGCTCATCCCGAGATGTTCGTCGGTCCCGACGGCGAGTACTCCTCGTCGATCCACCACAACAGCCACGTGGCGGTGGGCGTCCCGGGCACGGTGGCGGGCTTCTGGAAGGCGCACAGGCTGTACGGCACGCGCCCCTGGGCCGAGCTCGTGACTCCGTCCGTGCGGTTGGCCGCCGACGGTTTCGAGGTGAGCGAGCGGCTCGCGCGCGGCCTGCGCGGGCTGGTGGAGGGCAAGGGTTCGGCGTATCCGGCCACGGTGGCCGCCTTCAGCGACGGTGGACGGCCGTACGAGCCGGGTGAGGTCCTGCGGCAGCCCGACCTGGCCCGCACGCTCGAGCGCATCGCCGCCGAGGGACGCGACGGTTTCTACCGCGGCGAAACCGCGCGCCTCATCGCCGAAGAGATGCGGCGCGGTGGAGGGCTGATCACCGAAGACGACCTCGCCCGCTACCGGGCGCGCGAGCGCACGCCCATCCACGGCACCTACCGTGGCTGGGACGTGATCTCGATGCCTCCGCCCTCGTCGGGCGGCGTGGCGGTGGTCGAGATGCTCAACATCCTCGAGGGCTACGATCTGCGGAGCCTGGGCCACAACAGCGCCCCGTACCTGAACCGGTTGATCGAGGCGATGCGAATCGCCTACCGCGACCGGGCGCGCTGGCTGGCCGACCCCGACTACGCCGACGTGCCGGTGCACCGCCTCACCAGCAAGGACTACGCGGCCCGCCGGCGGGCCACGATCGAGCCCGGCCGCGCAGGACGCTCCGATCCCACCGACATCACCGAACCCGACGAGAGCCCGCAGACCACGCACTATTCGGTCGTGGACCGGGACGGCATGGCGGTGGCGGTCACCTACACGCTGGAGCAGAGCTACGGATCGGGCATCACGGTGGCCGGTGCCGGCTTCCTGCTGAACAACGAGATGGGCGACTTCAACGCACGCCCGGGCCTGACGACCACGAGCGGACTGATCGGCACCGACCCCAATCTCGCACGGCCGGGTCAGCGCATGCTCTCGTCGATGACACCCACGATTCTGGCGCGTGACGGTGAGCTCGTGGCCGTGATCGGCAGCCCCGGGGGCCGTACGATCATCAACACCGTGCTCCAGCTCACGCTGAACCTCGTGGACTTCGACATGTCGATCGAGGAGGCGGTGCGGGCGGGGCGCATCCACCACCAGTGGCTGCCCGACCAGGTGCGCATCGAGCAGGACGGCGTGGACGACGCCACCCGGGCGGCGCTGGAAGCGATGGGCTACCAGGTGCGTGTCGGCGGCGGGCAGGGGCTCGCTCACTCGATCATGATCGATCCCCGCACGGGCGACCGCGTGGGCATGCCCGATCCTCGCAATCCGGACGCGGCCGCCCGAGGCCACTAGGAAGGGGCGCGCGGCCGGTCGGGACCCGGCTCAGGCGCCGGCGAGCGCCTGCTCGACCTGGGCCAGGTGGTTCAGGTCGTGACCGGCCAGGATGCGCCGCATGAGCCCGAGCGACACCTGCACGCCTGCTCCCTCGTGCAGGCCGGTCCGCTCGAGCTCCTCGGCGGTGCGCTCGGCCCACCACGCCAGGTTCGCGGTGCGGAGCGCTTCGAGCGCGCCCAGCAGCGCGTCCGGGTCGGCGTCGCCGTGCCGCTGGGCCGTGACCCAGCGATCCTGGTCGACCCCGCCGAAGCGGGGCTCTTCGTCGGCCAGGATCGTGCGGATGCGGTAGCCGAAGATCCACTCCACGTCCAGCAGGTGACCGAGAATCTGAACCGGCGACCATCCGCCCTCCGTTCGGGGGCGGCGCCAGGCGTCGGGGTCGGCACCGGCGAGGGCGGCCCGCAGCGCGGGTACCGTGGCCGCCAGTACCTCCATGGGGTCCCGCTCGCCGAGGAGCGTGAGCTGGTTCGTCCAGAAGCCGAAGCCCTCGGGGGCGGCCTCGGGCGGTTGCGGGTCGGTCATGGTCGCGTCCTCACTCGGGAGTCGTTGCACGGCATCGTACGCGCCGACTCCGGCAAGATGTCGTGCCCCGCGTCGCGGTGGAACACGCAGGTCGGTGCACCGAGAGGCGGCCGTGGGGCGTTCCGTCCCGGGCGGAACCCTGCAGCGCGCGCCGGGAGTTGGTCTCGGTGACCCCACCTCTTCACGCGGCGACCAAGGAGACCTCCCGATGGGTCATCGTACGCTCAGACTGTGCGGCCTGCTGCTGCTCTCGGCCGCCATGGCCTGCACCTCGCAGCCCGACGCGGCCTCCGGCCAGGAGGGCGCACGCGGGGGCGGCGACCGTCCGGCCATCGCGGGGTGGGAGGACTGGAAGACCGACTTCGGCAAGGCCACCGTGCCGCTCGAGGAGATCACGTCCGGAGGCCCGCCGCGCGACGGCATTCCGGCGATCGACGCCCCGAAGTTCGTGAGCGTCGGCGAGGCCGACCGCTGGCTCGACGACCGCGAGCCGGTGGCGGTGGTCCGCCGGGCCGACGAGGTGAAGGCCTACCCGCTGCAGATCCTCATCTGGCACGAGATCGTCAACGACGTGGTGGGCGGCTCGCCGGTGAGCGTGACGTTCTGTCCGCTGTGCAACACCACGCTGGCGTTCGACCGCAACTTCGACGGGCGGGTCCTCGACTTCGGCACCACGGGGCGGCTTCGTCACTCCGACCTGGTCATGTACGACCGGCAGACGCACACCTGGTGGCAGCAGGCTACGGGGGAGGGGATCGTGGGTCTCTATGCCGGCGAGCAGCTCACCTTCGTGCCGACCCAGGTGGTGCGCTGGGCCGACGTGAAGACCGAGTGGCCCGAGGCGAAGGTGCTCTCGCGCGAGACGGGCTACGACCGGCCCTACGGCAACAACCCCTACCGCGGCTACGACAGCGGTCCGGGCCCCATCCAGCGCTTCTTCCAGTTCGGGCGGCGGGACCGCAGGCTCGAGCCCATGGAGCGGGTGGTGGCGCTCGAGCACGGTGGGGAGGCGTTGGCGTTGCCGTTCTCGCGGCTGGCCGAGCGCCGGGTCGCCGAGGTCGAGGTGGGGGGGCGCGACGTGGTGGTGTTCTGGGCGCCCGGCACGGCGAGCGCCCTGGACGACGGCTCCATCGCGCGCGGACGCGACGTGGGGACCAGCGCCGCCTTCGAGCCGGTGGTCGACGGGCGGCGGTTGCACTTCGAACCGGCCGGCGACGGCCGTTTCCGTGACCGCGAGACCGGCACGGTGTGGTCCATCACCGGGCGGGCGCTCGAGGGTGAACTCGCCGGGCGCCAGCTCACCGAGGTCGTGCACGGGAACCACTTCTGGTTCGCCTGGGGTACCTTCCGTCCCGAAACGAAGATCTGGAACGGACGGTGAGGCGCCATGGACGAGGTGCGGCGGGACCCGCTGGACACGCGCGCGCGGCCGGAGCGAGCGGAGGCGGATGATCGCGCTGCGGCCGAACTCCCCCGCGACGAGGCGGGTTGGCGGGAGCGCCTGAACCCCGAGCAGTACCGCGTGCTGCGCGAGGAGGGGACGGAGCGGGCCTTCACCGGTGCCTACTGGAACGAGAAGCGGCCCGGCCTCTACCGCTGTGCGGGCTGCGGGACGCCCGTCTTCCGGGCCGAGGCCAAGTACGACTCGGGCACCGGGTGGCCCAGCTTCTACGCTCCGGCGGCCGGCGACGTGGTCGAGAGCCGGCAGGATAGGCGCTTCTTCATGCGCCGCACCGAGGTGCACTGCGCCCGCTGCGGTGGACACCTGGGTCACGTGTTTCCCGACGGCCCCGAGCCCACGGGCCTGCGCTACTGCATCAACTCCGTCGCACTGGTCTTCGAGCCCGAGACGGAGTGAGGCCGGAGTGAGCCGGCCGGCTCACAGCGGCGGCGTCACGACCAGCAGCCCCAGCGAGATGTCGGACGCATAGACGAGTCCGCCGTGGAGCTGCGGCGCCCAGGTGAACGCGCCGCCGGGGCCGGGTGGGCGGTCGAAGAAGGTCGGCGTGTACTCGCGGCCCTGCCGCTCGAGGCGGCCCAGAAGCCGGCCGCTCACATCCAGGGCCCGCAGCCCCTGGTCGTACCAGGCCGCGTAGAGCACCTGGTTCGCCTCGTCGAGCCAGAAGTTGTGGGGGGTCTGGCCCGGCACGGCGAAAGTGGCCACCTCGCGCGGCTGCGTCAGGTCCCGCACGTCCACCACGTGCATCACGCCGATGTTCTGGAAGTCCTCCTCGCCCACGAACACGTACCCGCCGGCCGGCCAGTACCAGGC
>RFGQ01000620.1 GCA_003695865.1 Gemmatimonadota bacterium
GCACTCCAGATCTCGCTCGACGGGATCGCGGCGGACCCCGACAACCCGCAGTCCTACTTCCATGCGGGGGTCGCGTATCTGGGACTCAAGCAGTACGCGCAGGCCGACTCCATGCTCGACAAGGCCGAGTGGATCTGGCCCGAGTACATCGAGCAGATCGAGCCCTTCCGCGAGAACGCGTGGATCCAGGCCTACAACGACGCGCTCGGCCGCATCGAGGCCGGGGACGAGCGCGGCGCGGCCGAGCTCTTCGAAATGGCCAACCTGGTCTACGACAAGCGGCCCGAGGCGTATCTGAACCTGGGCAACACCTACGCCAACATGGGTGAGTTCGAGAAGTCCGTGGAGGCGTACCGGAAGGCGATCGAGGTGGTCGAGCGTCCCGAGTCGAAGGAGGAGCGGGACGAGGAGACCTACCAGCAGTGGCAGCGCTACCGTCTGAACGCCAAGCTCAACATGGCTCAGATGCTGCTGCTCAACGACCGGGCCGAAGAGGCGATCGATCTCTACAACGAGATCCTCGAAGAGGATCCCGACAACAAGACCGCGCGCTCCAACCTGGCCGTCGCCATGGCGCAGACCGGGCAGTCGGAGGCCGCCCTGGGAATCTACGAGGAACTCCTGAACAACCCCGAGGCCTCGGTGCTCGACCTCTACAACGCCGGTGTGGGCATGTACCAGGCCGAGAACTTCGAGGGCGCGGCGACGGCCTTCGAAAAGGTGGTCGAGCGCTCGCCGATGAACCGGGACGCCCTGCAGAACCTGGCACAGACGCTGGCCATCTCCGAGCAGTGGGAGCGGCTCGCGCCCTACGCCAAGCGGCTCGTCGAGCTCGATCCGTACAACGAGTTCGCGTACCGCTTCTACGCCCGCGCCCTGGTGGCCACCGGCGAGGAGCAGGAGGCGGTGGCGCAGATGGAGAAGATGCAGGCGCTGCCGTTCACGGTCGACAACATGCAGTTCCGTGGCGCCGGCCGGATCGCGGGCAGCATCCTGAACAAGTCGATGGAGCCGGGCACGGAGGTGACCCTGCGCTTCCACTTCTACGACGAGGCCGGCAACGAGATCGGCACCCAGGACGTTACGGTGACGCTCGGCGCCCAGGACACCCAGGAGGTGTTCCAGCTCAAGTACGAGGGCGAGGGCGAGCTGGCGGGCTACGGCTACGAGGTGGTCACGAGCTGAGCACGGCGGCACGTCGTGCGCACGGGTCGGTGGACCCGCCGCCGCCGCTCGGGAGCCGCTAAGCGCCGATCGCGAAACGGTTTAAGGC
>RFGQ01000621.1 GCA_003695865.1 Gemmatimonadota bacterium
CCCCATGAGCATGGACGACCTGTTGTACGAGGTGGAGGCCTTCCGTGAGGAGATGGAGGACTACGTGGACGAGATGGACTCTCGCCACGGGCTCGATCTCTCCACGCCCGACGAGGTCCTGAAGTACGTCGACGAGTACGGGATCTCGTCGATCCGCATCTGGTTCACCGACATGATGGGCTTTCTGAAGTCCTTCTCGATCACGCCCAAGGAGCTCGCCGGCGCCTTCGAGGAGGGCATGGGCTTCGACGGCTCGTCGGTCGAGGGCTACCAGCGCATCCAGGAGAGCGACATGGTGGCGGTTCCCATCGCGTCGACCGCCCAGGTGCTTCCCTTCCGCCCCGGCGGCTCGCGCTCGCTGCGCATGTACGCCGAGATCCGCAACCCCGACGGCACGCCCTACGCGTCGGATCCCCGTGTGATCCTGCAGCGGAGCCTAGCGCGGCTCGAAGAGCACGGCTTCAGCCACATGAACATCGGGCCCGAGGCCGAGTTCTTCTACTTCCGGAGCCCCGACAAGCCCGAGATCCTCGACCACGCGGGATACTTCGACATCAATCCCGTGGACATCGGCGACGACATTCGCGAGGCCACGGTCTTCGCCGTCGAGGCCATGGGGATTCCGGTGGAGTATCACCACTCCGAAGTGGCGCCCTCGCAGCACGAGATCGACATCCGCTACCAGGAAGCGCTGCGCATGGCCGACGCGCTCCAGACCCACAAGTACCTGGTCAAGGAAGTCGCGCGCCGCTGCGGGGTCTACGCCACGTTCATGCCCAAGCCGCTCGAGTCCGAGAACGGGTCGGGCATGCACGTGCACCTGTCGATCTTCAAGGACGCCAAGACGAACGCGTTCTACGACAAGTCCGATCCGCAGCACCTGAGCGCGACCGCGCGCCACTTCATCGCGGGGGTGCTCGAGCACGCGCGCGAGATGGCCTTCATCACCAACCAGTGGCACAACTCCTACAAGCGGCTCGTGCCGGGCTACGAGGCGCCGGTCTACGTGGCCTGGGCCGAGCGGAACCGTTCGGCGGCGATCCGCATCCCGCTCTACAAGCCGGGCAAGGAGGTGGCCACGCGCATGGAGCTGCGCTTCCCCGACGCCACCTGCAACCCCTACCTGGCGTTCGCCACGATGCTGGCGGCGGGCCTCGACGGCCTCGGCCGCTCGCTCCCGTGCCCGGAGCCGATGACCATGGACCTCTACAAGCTCACGCCGATCGAGCGGGAGGAGATGAACATCGGAGCCCTGCCGCACGACCTCTTCGAGGCCGCCCACGTGGCCGAGAAGTCGGACTTCCTGCGCGAGACGCTGGGTGAGGACGTTCACCGTAAGTTGGTGGCGGCCAAGCTCGTAGAGGCCGACCGCTTCCGGCTGAACGTGTCGCAGCTCGACCTCGAGCGGCACATGGTGCTCTAGCGGGCACGAAACGCGCGCGGGGCCTCCGCGATCCTCGCGGAGGCCCCGTCGTATCGTCCGCTCACCTCGGCCCGCCGGGC
>RFGQ01000622.1 GCA_003695865.1 Gemmatimonadota bacterium
ATGCGCGCGGTGGCCGGGCGGCCGCAGTATCCGCGCGAGGACGAGTACCGCATGGTGGAGCGGCCCGAAGAGGTCGATCGCTGCGCGACGCTGGTCGTGCGGGCGCGCACGCCCAGGCGCTGAGGGTGCGGGCGCGCGACGAGGCCGCCGCGGGCGCAGGGCAGAGGGAGCCCCACCACCGGGCCTCGGGCGCGTCGCCGGGGCGGCCGGGCCCTGCGGCGCGGCTTTCACCCGGCCGCCGGGGGGACGATATTCCCGGCGGAGCAGGCCTGTTCCCCGCGAATCCACGAGGACCATGAACGCCACCATCGAGCGTTTTCGGGACGGCGACGATCTGACCGTCGGGGTGATCGGGCTCGGGTACGTGGGACTGCCCCTGTCCGTCGAGATCGCCCGCGCGGGACTGCACGCCGTCGGCTTCGACGTGAACCCCGCGGTCGCGACGTCCGTGGGCGAGGGCCGCAGCCACATCGAAGACCTCACCGACGAGGACGTGGCCGAAGTCGTGCGCTCCGGACGGCTCGAGGCGACCACCGACATGGCGCGCCTCGCAGAGTGCGACGCGATCAGCGTGTGCGTGCCCACACCGCTCTCCAAGACGCGCGACCCCGACATCTCGTACGTGGTCGACGCCACGCGGGCGGTGGCCGCCTCGCTACGCGAGGGGCAGCTGGTCGTGCTCGAGTCGACCACCTATCCGGGCACGACGCGCGAGGTGATGCTGCCCATGCTCGAAGAGACGGGCCTGGTCGTGGGCGAGGACTTCTTTCTGTGCTTCTCGCCCGAGCGCGTGGATCCGGGCAACCCGGTGTGGAAGACGCGCAACACGCCCAAGGTGATCGGCGGCGTGACCCCGGCGTGCGCCGAGGTGGGCGTGGCGCTCTACTCGCGCTTCATCGACACCATGGTGCCCGTGTCGTCGGCCGAGGCGGCCGAGATGGTGAAGATCCTCGAGAACACGTTCCGGGCGGTGAACATCGGGCTCGTGAACGAGGTCGCGCTCATCGCCGACCGACTGGGCGTGGACGTGTGGGAGGTGATCGAGGCGGCGGCGACCAAACCCTTCGGCTTCATGAAGTTCACGCCGGGGCCCGGGCTGGGCGGGCACTGCATTCCCGTCGACCCCCACTACCTGGCGTGGAAGATGCGCACGCTCGACTACCGAACGCGCTTCATCGAACTCGCGAGCGAGATCAACGCCGAGATGCCAGAGTTCGTGGTGAACAAGGTGCGCGCCGCGCTGAACGCCGAGCGCAAGGCGGTGAACGGCTCGCGCGTGTTGGTGCTCGGCGTGGCGTACAAGAAGGATGTCGACGACGTGCGCGAGTCGCCCGCACTCGACATCCTGCGGTTGCTCGAGGCCGACGGGGCCGAGGTCTCGTACCACGATCCGCTGGTGCCCGAGGTGCGTGAGGACGAGCGGTCCTGGACCTCGGTGCCGCTCGACGAGGCGACGCTCCAGGCTCAGGACGCCGTGGTGATCGTCACCGACCACAGCGACGTCGACTACGCCCTGGTGCTGCGCGCCTCGAGGGTGCTCGTCGACGCGCGTCACGTGACCGCGGGCTTCATCGATCCCGACGATCCGACGCTCAACCCGCACGGCTGGGTGGTGAAGGGCGGGTGAGCCCACCCGTCCTGGTCCACCGCGTCATCGCCCGCCTCAACGTGGGCGGGCCGGCCATGCACGTGGTCCACTTGGCCGCGGGCCTCGACCCCGCGCGCTTCCGCACACGCCTCATCGCCGGACGCATCACGGCCGACGAGGGCGACATGGGCTATTACGCGCGCGAGCGCGGCGTGGAGGTGACCGAGATTCCCGCGATGTCGCGCCTCCTGTCGCCGCTGGCCGATCTGCGCACGTTTCTGCGGCTCTACCGCCTGTTCCGGCGCGAGCGGCCGGCGATCGTGCACACGCACACGGCCAAGGCGGGGACGGTGGGACGGCTCGCGGCGCTGGCGGCCCGCGTGCCGGTGCGCGTGCACACGTTCCACGGCCACGTGCTGGGGGGCGGCTACTTCCCGCCCGCGAAGACACGGCTGTTCCTCGCCATCGAGCGACTGCTTGCGCGCGTCAGCTCGAAGCTGATCGTGCTGAGCGAGCGCCAGGCCGACGAGATGGCCGAGGGCGGGCTGGGCGTCGCGGCGCGGGAGCGCTTCGCGGTGATCCCCCTGGGGCTCGAACTCGAGCGCTTCGCCGCGGTGGATGCCGCCGCGGCGCGGCGACGTTTCAGGGCGTCGCTGGGTGCGGACGACACGACCCCGCTCGTGGGCATCGTGGGCCGGCTCGTGCCGGTGAAGAACCACGAACTGGCGCTGGATGCGCTCGCCGCCCTGCGGGCCGCGTGGCCCGGCGACCGCCCTCCCGAACTGGTCGTGGTGGGCGCCGGCGAGCGCGAAGCCGAGCTGCGGGTGGCCGCGGCGGATCGGGGCGTGGGCGAGGCCGTGCACTGGCTGGGCTGGCGCGACGACCTGCCCGAAGTGCTGCCGGGCCTGGACGCGCTCGTGCTCACGTCGTTCGACGAGGGCACGCCCGTCGCCGTGCTCGAGGCGATGGCCGCGCGGCTGCCCGTGGTGGCGACGGCCGTGGGCGGCGTGCCCGAGATCCTGGGCGAGGGGCGCTTCGGGCGCCTCGCGCGCCCGGGCGACGCGGCCGACGTGGCCGCGGGGCTGCGCGAAGTGCTGCAGGGTCGCCCCCCCGACGCCGCACGGCTCGACGCCGCCCGCGACGAAGCGCTCGGGCGCTACAGCGTGGCCCGCCTCGTCGCCGACATGGAGGCGCTCTACACCGAGCTGTGCCACGGGGCGGGCGTGGCGGTGCCCGCTGGCGGGCGCCGCGGCGCCGACCCGGGGGGCGAGTTCCCGAGCGGACGGCGGCCGGACCCGGAGACCCCCGACGGCCCGCCGCCCACGGGGGCTCCGTGAGCACGCCCGACCGGACGAGCGATCTCGCCCGCATCCGCCGGGCGCTCGAGGCCGCGGCCGAGGCCATCGCGCCCTACCGGTCGGGCGACGTGGCCTGGCGGGCCAAGAGCGGGCGCGGCGACCCGGTGACGGCGGCCGACCACGCGGCCGACGAGGCGCTCCGCCGTGCGCTGCTCGAGCCGGGCGAGGGGTGGCTGAGCGAGGAGTCGGCCGACGATCCCGCCCGCCTCGCGGCGGAGCGCGTGTGGATCGTCGATCCGCTGGACGGCACGCGCGAGTTCGTCGACGGCATCCCCGAGTGGTGCATCTC
>RFGQ01000623.1 GCA_003695865.1 Gemmatimonadota bacterium
CCGCTCGACCTCGTGCTCGGTGTTGAAGAAGTGGGGTGCCAGGCGCAGCGCGGGTCCTCGTGCCGAGGCGAGCACGCCCCGGGCCCGGAGCGCGGCCTCGAGGGCGTGGCTGTCGCCCGGCACGCGAAAGGCGGTGGCGGGCGTGCGGCGGTGCGCCTCTGCGGGACCCAGCACCTCGAGGCCGTGTGCCCGCCCGGCGGCGAGCAGGCGACCGACCAGGCTCTCGATGCGCGCGCCGATGGCGGCCGGTCCCGCTTCGAGCACCGCCTCGATTCCGGCCCGCGCCGCGTACGCCGGGCCGATCGGCGGTGTGCCCGTGTCGAAGCGGCGCGCGCCGGGCGCGAAGGCGAGCGTGCGGGGGTCGAACGCGAAGGGATCGGCCTGGCCGAACCAGCCGGTCACGGTGGGCCGGAGCCGCTCGGCGAGCTCGGGTCGCACCCACAGGAACGCGATGCCCGGCAGACCCAGCAGATACTTGAGGGTGCCCGAGGCCAGCGCGTCCGCGCCCAGCGCCTCCACGTCGAGGGGGCGCGTGCCCGCGGTCTGGTAGGCGTCGACGAACGTGAGGGCGCCCACCTCGCGCGCGGCCTCGGCGACGGCGGCCACGTCCTGCAGGGCGCCGGTCTGGAAGTCGCCGTGCGCCACGCTCACGAGCGCAGTTCGCTCGTCGAGCGCCGCGCGGTAGGCCTCGACGGGCGCCGTGCCCGCAGGACCGCGCTCGAGCCAGCGCACGCGCGCCCCGCGCCGCTCCTGCGCGAGCCACACGTGCCCCACGGTGGGGAACTCGGACGGCGAGGCGAGGATCGTCGTGCGCGGGCCGCCGAAGTCGAGGGCGGTGGCGAGCGCGGAGGCCGCGTGGCTCACGCTGCCCACCACGGCGACCTCGTCGGGGCGGGCCCCGATGAGGCGCGCGAAGGCCGCGCGGGCCCCCTCGACCTGCTCGATCCAGGCGTCCCAGTCCATGCCGCGCTCGTGCCACGAGCGCTCGTAGTCGGCGAGCGCGCGCACCACGCTGTCGAGCGGCGGCGCGTGCGAGCAGTTGGCGAGCACCACCAGGCGCTCGAGCAGGGGGATGCGGGCCCTCCAGGCGTCCACGTCGAGGGCGGGAGCGTGGCTCACCTCGGCTCCTTTCGCGGCGGATGCGGTCTCTTCGGTGCGTCGGCGGCGCCAAGGTAGGGCGCGCCGGGCGGCTCCACCACCGGGTGCCGGAAGGGGTGGGCAGGCGCGCCGCGTGCGTTCTGTATCGTGCGGGGGCCACCGTCTCTTCGCTCCCGCCCCTGGCCCGCGCCCTGCCGGTCCCCCTAGTCTCAGGCTCCGCGTGCGGGCCCTCGACCAGGCGGCTATCGCCTGCCCGGGCCCACCGGGGCTCGCGCGCCGGACGGCGGAACAGCACAGGGGAGGATTCAGGTGAAGCATCGCGACGCTCGGTCGCCCTCGGGGCGGCCCACGGCAACACGCAGCACGCTCGGCGCGGGATGGCGGACGCTCGCGCTCTTGGCCGCCGGACTCCTGGCGGCGTCTCCGGCCGTGGCCCAACAGGGCCCCGGCCCGCGCACGGCCGAGGCGCCGGGTGGCGGGGGCGAGGGGCCGTTCCACGGCCTCACCACCCGCAACATCGGCCCGGCCGGCATGAGCGGACGCACGACGGCGATCGCGGTGCGTCCCGGGGCGCCCTCGGTGATCTACGCCGGAGGCGGCACGGGCGGCGTGTGGAAGTCGAGCGACGGCGGCGTCACCTGGTCGCCCATCTTCGACGACCA
>RFGQ01000624.1 GCA_003695865.1 Gemmatimonadota bacterium
CCGCGCGCGCCGCGTCGCGACTGGCCGCGAACAGGCCCACCCGGCGGTCGACGCGGCGCAGCGCGCGGGCATGCGTTCGCGCCGCCCGGCCGCAGCCCAGCAGCGCAAGGGTGAGCGGTACGGGTCGTCGCTCGCTCATGCGCCCTCCCGGTGATGCGGTCCGTCGCGGCGCACGGCCTCGCGCAGGGCCTCGCCCACCCGCAGGGCGTGCGCCGCGATGGTGAGGCTCGGATTCACGCCCGCGCTCGTGGGCAGGGCACTGCCGTCGGCCACCCACAGGCCGTCCACGCCCCGGAAGCGTCCGAGCCCGTCCAGGGGCGCGCGGGCCGCATCGTCGCCCATGCGCACGGTCCCCAGCGCGTGGCTGAAGGTGTCGATGGTGTGCGTGTACCAGGCCCGCGCGCCCGCCGCACGGTGCACCTCGCGGGCCCGACGCGCCAGGTGGCGGCGGGCGGCGAGGTCACGGTCGGTGTAGCGGTGCTCGATGTGCAACCGCGGCAGACCGTACTCGTCGAGGTCGTCGGGATCGACCCGGACGCCGTTCTCGGGTCGTGGCCGGTCCTCGGCGATCACGAGCAGGCCGGTGAGCCGCCGCACCAGCGGCGTCAGCAGCGCCACCACCGGGGCGGGCAGTTCGCCCTCGACCGTTCCGGGATGGGGGGTCTGCGTCTGCTGGATATTGCCCAGCGGACCGGGCGGCGCACCGCCTCCGGCGTCTCCGTCGTAGAAGTCGTGGATCCCGATCTGCTTGTGGTAGCGCCCCTCGTGACGCACCAGACCCGCGTAGGCGCCGAACACGATCCCGCTGCAGTGCCGCGTCAGGTAGCGCCCTACGAGCTCGCCGGCGGGGTTGTGCTCGGCCAGTCCGGACGCCAGCAGGAGCTGCGCCGTGGCCAGCGCGCCGCCCGCCAGCACCACGTGGTCGGCCGCCACGGTCCAGGTCTCGCCCGTGCGCCGGTCGCGGCACGTCACCCCGGCGACCCGGCCGCGCTCCACGTGCAGGCCGGTCACCACCGTCTGCGGGCGCAGGTCCAGACCGCGTGCCCGGAGCCGCCGCAGCACGTGGACCTCGAGGTCGTTCTTGGCCTCGATCGCGCATGCGAAGGTGTCGCAGGTCGCGCACTCCACGCACGGCCGCCGTTCGGGGTCGCCGCCGTAGTTGATGGCGAGCGGCAGCCGGAAGGGGTGCAGGCCGAGGCCCCGCGCGGCCTCGGCGACGCGCGCCGAGACCGCCGACAGCGGGGGCAGCTCCTGGGGGTAGGGGCCCTCGCGCGGCGGCTCGGTGGGATCTTCGCCCGTACGCCCCGCGACCATCAGGATGCGCTCGGCGCGCGCGTAGTACGGCGCCAGTTCGGCGTAGCCGTAGGGCCATCGGGCGCCCGAGTCGGTGACGATCTCGGGGTCGGCCGCGAAGTCGCGCTCGCGGAAGCGCAGCGACACCCCCCCGTAGAAGACCGACGGACCTCCGACGCAGGCGTATCCACGCACCGTCCGCTCCCCTCGGGGCCCGTGGGCCACATAGGCGGGGCCATCGCTATAGACGGGCGTACGCAGGATGCTGCCCTCGCCCTCCCAGTTGTGGGGGCCGCGGGCGAAGTGGGCGCCGCGCTCGAGCATGAGCACGTCGAGGCCGGCCTCGACCAGCGGCCATGCGGCCAGCGCGCCGCCGAAGCCGCTGCCCACCACCACGACCTGCCGCCGTGCGGCGGCGCCCTCACCCCCGCCGCTCACCCCGGCGCCAGCCACGTCACCTCCGGGGAGGCATGCAGGTCGATCCACCCCTCGGACTCGTGCGTCTCGAACAGCTCGCCGTCCACGACGAACGTGCCGTCGAAGCGGACGCGAAGGGCATCGACGCTCCTGCTGTGGTAACCGCGCTCGGGCGTGAGGCGCCGGCCTGCCCGGCCCCGGGCCAGACGCCACAGGCTCGTCCACAGGCCACGCGCGCCTTCCTCGACGAGGGTGAAGCGGACCGGACCCTCTCCTTCTCCCCAGTAGGGGCGCAGCCCCAGCACCAGGCGGCGCAGCGTGGTGGCCATGCAGGCCGAGGCCGCGACCTCGAGCACCGGCCCACCGTCGCACGATACGCTCACCGGGCCCGCTCCCATGCGACGCCCCTGCCCCCGGGCCAGCGCCCACACGACGCGCGCGATCGGCACGAGCGACGTGCGTTCGTCGGGGGTGGCCACCTCTCGCAGGCGGGAGCGGAAGAAGCGCACGCCGCCCGACACGACGCCGAGGCCGAAGAAGAGTCCGCACACCGGCTCGTGACCGGGCCGCTCGATCACCAGGTAGGGGCGGCGTACCCGGCCGGCCCCGGCCGCTCCCAACCACCACCGCGCCACGGCCTCGGCCGCCGCGGGCAGCGTGCCCCGAACGCCCAGGTCGTAGGCGCTCATGTTCGTCGATCCACCGGGCAGCGCGATGAGCGGCGGAGGCCCGCCGGCCGGCGCCATCGCGTGCAGCGCGGTGAGCGCGGCCTGCAGCGTGCCGTCGCCCCCCACGACGCAGAGCGCGTCGCAGGGCTCGCCGAGGAGAGCGCGAAGCGTGGACGCGATTCCAGCCTGGTCGGTTCCGCATCCGACGACCGCTCCCGGAAGCGCGCGCAGCCGTTCCAGCGCCCCGGGGCTGCGCCGCACTCGGCCGCTGCCCGGGTTGACGAGCACCGCCAACCGACGGTCAGGCACTCGGCGGGCGTCCTCGGGGTGCGCCGCGTGAAACGGTCCTCGGGAAGATCATGGGGCCGGGCGGCCTCCGGTCGAAAAGCCCTTGCGGGGTTGCACTCATTGGCTGTTGGAGGGAACATTCTACCGCTGTGATCGCAGCGTTACAACGCAGTCACGCGGCGGTCCGGCGGCGCCGGGCATGCGGCCCGCAGCCGGCCTCTCAAGGAACCGATCCGAATGCCTCGTGTTTGGGGGTGGGCGGTTTCTGCTGTGACCAGGACCGGGGTGGGGGCTTCCGCTCGAGACGCGAGGCGCTGATCGGTGCGCTGTTCGCCGGCTGGCCCTCGCCGCCGAACCCGAGAACCGTAGCACCGAGGCCGTTGCTTGGACATCGATCCCACGCCGTCGAACCACGCGCTTCCCACGCGCCTTGCCGACTTTCCCACCCTCGCGGACGCACTCGACTATGCCGCGCGGGGTGACACCGGATTCAACTTCTACGACGCCCGCGGACGCCTGCAGGCCGCGCTCCCCTACAGGGAGCTGAGGCAGCGCGCGCGCGCGCTGGCTCGCCGGCTGATCGCGCAGGGGCTGGAAAGGGGCGACCGGGTCGCGGCGGTCGCCGAGACCGACGCCGCCTTCGCGATCACGTTCTTCGCCTGCCAGTACGCAGGGCTCGTGCCCGTGGCCCTGCCCATCTCCCTCAACCTGGGCGGGCACCGGGCCTATGTGGACCAGCTCCGCGGCCTGCTCAACGCCGCCCGGCCGGCCCTGGCCGCGGCGCCCGCCGAGCTGTTGCACTTCCTGCGCGAGGCCGCCGCCGACATGCCCTGGGTGCCGACC
>RFGQ01000625.1 GCA_003695865.1 Gemmatimonadota bacterium
CACGCCGCTCGAGGACCTGCTCGAGCCGCGCTCCGAAGGAGGAAACCGCCGTGCGACGATGTCGCCGGAAGAACGGCAGCGGCGCATCGCCGCGTTCCGCGCGCGCCGGGCGACCGCACGTGCGGTGGCCGAGCTCGCCCGTGCCGAGGGCGCTGCGGCCATCCTGCGTAATTCATCCCGCGGCGACGGTGTGGTGAGCGGCTCGTCCGGCGGCAGCCGGGAGCCGGGCGCCGACAACATCGCTCAGGTGATGCTCCCCCGGGAGCGCTACAACCAGATCTACCGCAACGTCACGGAGGGCGTGCCGGTCGAGCTCGAGCTGGAGGTGGTCACCCGTTTCCACGACGACGACCTGACCCAGTACAACACGCTCGCCGAGATCCCGGGGTCGGACCTGGCGGACGAGTACGTGATGATCGGCGCGCACCTCGACTCATGGCACATGGGTAACGGCGCCACCGACAACGCCGCGGGGTCGGTGGTGATGATGGAGGCCATGCGGATCCTCAAGGCGCTGGGCCTGCAGCCGCGTCGCACGATCCGCATCGCCCTGTGGAGCGGCGAAGAGCAGGGGCTGCTGGGGTCGCGCGCATGGGTGGCGAACCATCCCGAGCTCCACGAACGGATCTCGGCCTACCTGAACGTCGACAACGGCACCGGACGCATCCGCGGCATCTGGGATCAGTCCAACGAGGCCGCCATCCCGGTGTTCGAGCAACTGTTGTGGCCGTTCCGAGATCTCGGGGTGGTCGCGGTGCGCCACGGCAACACCGGCGGCACGGACCACCTGTCGTTCGATGCGGTGGGGATTCCGGGCTTCAACTTCATTCAGGATCCGATCGAGTACGGCATCAACACCCACCACACCGAACTCGACACGTTCGATCACCTCGTGCTCGACGACCTCAAGCAGGCCGCCGTCGTGGTGGCTGCCACGGCCTACCATCTGGCGATGCGCGACGAGCGCATGCCCCGCAAGCCGGGCGCCGCCGCGGCTTCTCCCTCGCGCTAGCGGGCCCTTGCCGTGGCCCGAGGCGGTGGGGCCGCCGGGGACGACCC
>RFGQ01000626.1 GCA_003695865.1 Gemmatimonadota bacterium
GGGGAGGGGCGATCCTGCCGGTGGTGGCGGGCGCGATCGTCGCGCTGGGCCTCACCGCCGCCGCCGTGGCGCTGCCGCTGCGGGCGGGGGTCCGCCGCGTGCGCGCGCAGGAGGTCTGAGTCACGCTCCGGGCCATGCCGAAGCGGTACGCGCTCTCCACGGCGGCGGGGAAGGACGCCACCCTCGCGCTCCACCGAGCCCGCGCGGGGGGACTCACGGTCGATACGGCCTTCAACATCTTTTCGGGCACGTCGGGCCGCGTGGCCTTCCACGGCGTCCGCGCCGAACTCGTGCAGGCGCACGCCGCCGCGCTCGGGCTCACGCTTCTGCAGGACCACACCGTGCCCGACGACTTCGAAGCCGTCTTCGCCCGCACCCTCGACCGCCTCGCGCAGGCCGAGGTCGACGGGGTCGTGTTCGGCAACGTCCACCTGGCCGACGTGCGCGCGTGGTACGAGGAACGCACGACCGCCCGGGGGCTCGAGCACGTGGAGCCGCTCTGGGACGAGGCGCCGGGCGCGCTGGCTCGCGAGGTCGTGGGGCTGGGCTACCGCGCCCTCGTCGTGTCCGTCGACCTGGAGCGCGGCGACCGCGCCTGGCTGGGCGAGGAGCTCTGCGACGACCTGATCCGCGCGGTGGAAGACCACGGGGCCGACCCCTGCGGGGAGCACGGCGAGTACCACACGTTCGTATTCGACGGTCCCGAGTTCCGTGAGCCCGTCCGCTTCCGGCCCGGCGGACGGCGGGAGGAGCGCGCCCACGCGCTGCTCGAGCTGGTTCCGCGCTGAGCGGTCGACCCCGCGCGCCTGCGCGCGGATTCGCCGCTCTGGCACGGCCGGCGGGCGGGCGTTAGTGTCGAGCCGGAGGGGCGGACCCCGCCGCCGCATGCCGGGTCCGCCGCGGCACCACGTTCAGGGGGGCCCCGACCATGCTCGAGGGGATCAAGTCGTTCTTTCAGACGTCCATGAGCGCCGACGCGGACGACGACCACGTCCGTAAGCGCGACATGCGGCTCGCCGCCTGCGCACTGCTGCTCGAGCTCGCCTACGCCGACGACGAGTTCACCGAAGACGAGTTCCAGCACCTGCAGGGAGCCATCCGCAGGCAGTACGGGCTCGACCACGCGCAGGCGGATCGGCTCATCCGGCTGGCGGAGCGGGCGCGCGCCGAGGCCCACGACCTGTGGCAGTTCACGCGGCTCATCAAAGAGAACTACTCGCTCGGTCAGAAGATGGTGCTGGCCGAGATCATGTGGGGCCTGGTGTACTCCGACGGCGAGCTGTCGGACCGCGAGGCGTATCTCATGCGCAAGGTTTGCAAGCTGCTCGACCTCGAACCCGGCTACCTGTCAGAGGCGGAGAAGCGCGTGAAGGGCGGCGAAGAGGAGCCCGAGGACCGGGCACTGGACGCGATCGACTGAAGCGGGGATGCTGCGGGTACGACGGGGATTGAGGCGCCGCCCCGGCCCCGCCATATTCACGGGTCAACGACGAACATCAACGGGGAGTGCGGTGCCGTGATGGACCTCCTGCCTGGCGGCTACACCTTCACGCATCTCGTCTTCTGGACCGTGGTGGCCATGGTTGCCGTGGGCACCAACGCAGTGGCCATCATCCTTTCGGTCGGGCTGGTTCTGCTGGTTCTGGAGTCGATGGGACGCGCCTGAGTCGGCGTCCATGCTGACCAAAGTCGTTCTCGCGATCGCGGCCCTCCTCCTGGGGATCTACCTCGGGATGGGCCGCTTTTCGCAGACCCCCGAAGAGATCGAGCAGCTGCTCGGCCGCGGTCAGCGCCGCAAGGCCAAGCGCCACTTCATGTGGCTCGACTACCTCAAGCCGACGCAACGGGCTTCGGCCCGGCGCGCCCGGCCCAGTCGCTTCCGCACCGCCGCCCCCCGCATCTCCGAGCCCGACGCGGAGGGGGACGGGCCGCCGGCGTCCGGCGCTGAAGGGGCGCCTCGCCCGGGGGACGATCCGGCGGGCTGATCCGGCTCGCGCCGCCGGGGGGCTTCCCCGACGGGCGCTCCGCCCGATCCCGAGCGTGTCGGCCGAGGCGCCGCCCCGGCCCGTCACCGGCGCCCGGGCCTGCCCCGGACCGCTCCCTCAGCGTAGCAGAAGGTCGATGAGCACGAGGCCGGCGCCGATGCCCGCGCCCAGCACGTAGCCGAGCTTCACGATCAGCCTGAGCTCGCGGTCGGTCACCCGGCGCACCAGCTCTTCCATCTTGGGCGTCGGGAAGTGCAGCACCTTCTGCTCGACGCGGTCGGCAACGTTGATCTGCCGCACGACCGAGGGCACCTGGGTCTGCAGCCAGTCCCACAGTGGGTCGGCGAGGGCCGCCTCGATCCGCTCGGGCGCGGCCGCGGGCAGCCAGTGGGCCGGTGTGCCGATGGGTCGGTCGAGCAGCGTGTCGATCAGCTCGAAGGCGCCCTCGCGCACGATGCGCCGCGCCGGTCCGCTGCGCGCCGCGGCGACGAGCCACGACTCGAGCTGCTCGGCGGGCACGTGCGAGAGCACCTCGCCCCAGGTCTTGGCCCCCACGCGCCCCAGCCCGTCCTGGAGCTTCTCGAGCAGGAAGGTGCGCGTGCCATCGTCGCGGGCGAGCCCGACCACCCAGTCGGTGAGCGTATGCCGCGCTTCGACGACGCTGTCGTCTCCGGCCTCACCGATCACGGACGTGATGGGCCGTCGCAGGAAGTCGACGATCGCGTCGTTGATCCCCCGCGCCATCGCGTCCTGGACCGTGGGCTCCTGGAGCATATCGGCGAGTCGCTCCGCGCCCTCCGTCTCGATGGTGGCCAGCACCTTGTCGACCGTGTTCTCGGTCATCACCAGCCTGGCCACGACGCGCTGGTGGAACTTGAGATCGTTCAGGAAACCGTGCAGTAGATCGTGCACGAAGGTCTCGAAGCGCCGCCGCGTGGCCTCGTCTTCGAGCAGCCGCCCCAGGCGCTGGATGGCCAGCGGCAGATAGCTCTGGATCGCCTTCTCGACCGTGGCCACGAGTCCGGTCGGCAGGATCTCTTCGAGCGTACGCCCGTCGGTGAGCAGGCGCTTGGCCCCCCGTTCGAGGTAGTCGTCGACCGTCGCCCGGAAGTCGTCGGAGTCGAGCATCCCGGCCAGCCAGTCCTCGACCGCGCCGCTGATCGCGGCCTCTCGGGCCGGGGTGAGGACGCCCGCGATGGGCTCGTCCGCAACCGAGGCGAGCAGGGCCTGCGCGCGCTCGTGCAGGTGCTCGGGGAAGTCGTCGGACCGCAGGTATTCGTCGAGCCGCCCGAGGCCCCACTCGACGACGTCGTCGAGGATGGACTCCACCCCCGGGAGGGCGTGAGAGGGAATGAGTTCTCTGAGCGAGCCCCGCTCGCGCAGCAGCAGACCCTCGAGGAACTCCCGGAGGCGGGCGTCGAACGCCGTGCGGAAGCCCGGCTCGGAAAAGATGCGGGCGAGGTCCTCGTCGGTGAGCAACTTCTCACCGACGGTACGTCCCACCGCGGCCGCGAGCCGCGCCTGGTTCTTGGGGATCGCGCCCTGCAAGAACCCGATCCGGCGCCCGAACAGGGTCGGCGGCGTGTACGGGTGGAACAGCATCCAGATCGCGACCGTGTTCGTGAGGCCGCCCGCCAGGGCGCCGAACGCGATTGTCAGGAGGGCCCGAAGGAGTTCGTCGGACATGGACGAAGCCGGCTCCGATCAGTACTGGACGTGGCGCACCAGCCCCCGCACCGGGATGGAGTCGCCTTCGATGAGGAGTGTGCCGCCGACCTGAAACAGCCCGTCGACCGGGAGCAGCGGCCCGCTGCCTTCTCCGGCGGCCAGCCAGGCGGCCACGGAGCGCAGTGCGCCGGCCACCTCGCCGTCGGGCGAACGGAGCGACCACGCCACCGGCACGTCGCGGCGGGCATCCTGGAAGGCGCGCACCTCGTCCCACGTGACCTCGACGTTCGTCCAGCGCAGCGACGCCTCGCCCCGACGGGCCCAGCCCGAGTACGGCTGGCCGGTCGCGGGGACTCCGATGCGCGCCTCGAAGACCGCCGCGACGTCGGGTCCGCCCTCCAGAAAGATCCAGTCCCCCGGGGGGACATCGGTCGTGCGCCGGGAGCGATTCATGTCGAGCACCCGTCCCGGCACCTGTCGGTCGCCCAGCTGCAACGCCCCCTCGTGGATGCGGAACGACTCGCCCCCGGCGCCCGCCCAGTCGGCCACGAGCGCGTCGAGTACGACCTCGAGCCGTCTGGGCCCCTCTTCGAACGAGATGCGCTCCAGCGCGTCGTCGAGCCCCACGATCAGCGACACCGGTCCGCGCGGAAGGATGCGGAACGGCGCGCGCTCGGGTGGGGTCTGCCAGCGCTCGTCGAAGAACGCCTCCCAGCGGTCCGCGCGCGCGAGCCAGCCGCGCACGCGCCGGGTGGTGCCACCCCGCCGTGCGAGCGACGTGAAGAACCAGGGAACCACCAGTACGCTGTCTCGGCCGGACGTGAGGAACACGACGTTCCGTTCGAAGATCCGCTCGTCCAGGTTTCGCTCGACGACCGAGTCGGCCCGCGCCTGCGGGTCGGCTCCGCCCGTGCGACCTGGGGGCGCCGGTTCGCGGCAGGCGGCCAGCGCCAGCGCCAGCGCCGGCGCCAATGCGGCGCAGCGGGTCACGTTCACGCGGGCTCCCGGCGGCGGCGGGTCACGTCGAGGATGCGGTCCGGTCCGGCCCCCAGGTGCCGGTCGAGCGCCCGCAGGAAGCGGGCGATGCGCCGCGGGTTGACGCCCAGGTCGCCGCGTCCCGTTCGCGAGGCGGAGACCATGTCGACGCGCGTCTGGCCGTCGGGGTCGAGCGTGATGCGCACCTCGACGTCGTCCACGAAGCGAAGCACCGGGGTGACGGCCTCGGCGCGCAGCACCCCGCGCTGGTCGTCGGCCAGCGTGACCGTCCAGCCGCGCCGCCGCTGCGCCAGCCACAGGGCGCCGGTCCACACGTCGTCGAAGGGGATGGCGTAGGTGCGACCCCTCAGCCGGGGGTCCTCGGCGGCCGGATGCGTGCGCGCGCGATTGCGGGTGAGTCCGCGCCGCATCCGGGCGAACAGACCCGGACCGCTCATCCGGGCAGCCGGTAGCGGATCGTCACCGAAGCCGTCACCTCGAGGTCGCTCGGCACGATCGGCGTCGCCCCGGCGGCGGCCCGGAGCTGGAC
>RFGQ01000627.1 GCA_003695865.1 Gemmatimonadota bacterium
ACGGGCAGGGGGCGCGGCAGGCCTTCGAGACGGCCGCTCCACGCCCCGGCCGCGAGCACGACGCGGTCGGCCTCGAGCAGCGTGCCGTCGCTGAGCCTGACGCCACGCACTCGCGCACCGTCGCTCACCAGCGCCTCCACGGCCGCTCCCTCACGCAGTTCAGCGCCATGCGTGCGCGCGGCCCGCGCCAGGGCGGCAACGAGGCTGCGGTTGTCCACGTGGCCGTCGTGGGGAAGGTGGAGCGCGAGCGTGAGGGTCGGGGTGAGCGCCGGCTCGAGACCGCGGGCCTCCTCCGGCTCGAGCAACTCCACGGTATGGCCGGCGTCGCGCATCCAGGCGTGGCGGTGCCTGAGCTCCGCGGCGTCGTCGTCGGTGAGGGCGACGAGCAGCTTTCCCGTCTGCCGGAAGTGGACCGGCAGTCCAGCGGCGGCCTCGAGACGGGCGACCCACGTCGGATACCGGGCCAGGCTCGCCGTGGCGGCCGCATGAAACGGGCCCGGGCCCGGCGATTCGCCGTGAGGGGCGAGCATGCCTCCGGCGGCCCACGATGCTCCGCCGCCGGCGGCTCGCCGTTCCAGCACGACGACCCGGTGGCCGTCCTGTGCCAGGGTCCATGCCGCCCCGAGTCCGATGGCGCCTCCGCCGACGACCACGACGTCACAGCCCTTGCGTCCTTCCGTCATGGCCGGAGTTTAACACGCCTCCCGGGCGTGCGCGCAAATACGCATGCGCGCCGCGTCCCCTGCGTCCGATCCGGAGGGTCTCCGATGCCGCTCGAATTCCGCTTCCGCCACCCCGTCCCGGTGCGCTTCAAGGACATCGACATCGGTGGCCACGCGCATCATTCGCACGCGCTGGTCTACTTCGAAGAGGCTCGCTGGGCGTACTGGCGTGAGGTGGTCGGGAGGGGCCGTCCCGAGCAGGTGGATTACATCCTCGCCGACGTGCGGGTGCGGTACCACCAGCGGGTGCTCTACCCCCAGACGCTCGACGTCGGGGTGCGGGTGAGCGGCGTGGGCCGCAAGACCTTCGACATGGTCTACGAGGTGCTGGGCGAGGACGGCACGCGCCTGGTGAGTGGGGCGAGCGTGCAGGTCGCCTACGACTACGAGGCCGCCCGCAGCGTGCGGGTGAGCGACGAGCTGCGGCGGGTGCTCGAGGCGTTCGACGGGCCGTTCGCCTGACGCCCCCCGGCTTCGGGACCCTGCGAAGCGGCGCAGGAACGGCCGCCTTGCCCGGCGGGTTCGGGATGTGCGTGCGGGTCACGCGCCGGTCCGACTGTAAGCCATCGCCCCGGCCGTCGTTCTTATGCTTGGGCGAAAGCCTGTACAAGTGGCGTCTGTCTCATAGATTTCCGAGTTCTACGGATCCTGGACTGCAGCGAGGTTTAGGAACCATGCGGGGCCGCGGTGAGGGAGGCTCCTCGGCGCGGCCGGTTCTGGATCGCACGACGCACGGGAGTAGGTACGCATGATTGGACGGCGTGGAGCGGGCGCGCTGATCGTAGCGCTGAGCGCGCTGCTGGTCGGCCCTTCGGTCGACGGGGCCGCCGCGCAGCAGAGCGCGACGAGCCGGTTCCGGGTTCTCATCCCGGACTTTCAGCCCAGCGACGGCAGCAGCGACAAGTTCGGGAAGAAGCTCGCGGAGGAACTCCGCGAGCGCATCGACGAGCTCAACACGCACGCCGCCGTCGACAAGGACGAGATCAAGGACCAGCTCAAGCGGTTCAAGCTCGACATGGAGGACCTGAGCTGCATCCGCGCGCGACAGCTCGCGGGCCAGAGCCAGACCCAGGTCGTCCTGTGCGCCACTTACGAGGAGATCGGCGACAAGCGCTACCGCATCAAGGACATCGAGTTCGTCGACGTGGGGAGCGGTGAGTCCTTCCCGGTCGATCCCATCGAGGTCTCGGAGAAGCAGGAGGCGCAGGCGGCCGAAGAGATCGTGAACCGCTTCGCGACCTTCGTCGACCAGACCCGCTTCGCCGCCTTCTGCCAGCAGTACGCCTCCAGCAGCCGGTGGGAGGACGCCCTCAGCGCCTGCGACACGGCGCTCGAACTCAACCCGGGGAACCAGTCGGTCCGCTACATCCGGGCCAACGTGCTCCGGGAGCTGGGGCGTCTGGACGAGTCGCTCGAGGAGATCGCCCGCATCCTCGAGGACAACCCCCTGCACGAGAACGCGCTGCTGCTCGGCGGCATCGTGGCGGCCCAGGTCGACAACCCCGAGCTGGCCCGCGACTACACGCGCCGCTACCTCGAGCTCGACCCCGACAACGCGCAGGTCCGCATGAAGG
>RFGQ01000628.1 GCA_003695865.1 Gemmatimonadota bacterium
CCCCCGCGTCGCCCTCATCGTTGGCATGCCCCGCTCGGGCACCAGCCTCACCGAACAGATCCTCGCCGCCCACCCCGACGTCGGCGCCGCCGGCGAATCCCAGTCCCTCCCGCACCTCGCCCGCCACCCCGCCCCGGACGCCGGCGAACGCTACATCCAGGAACTCAACGCCGCCGCCACCCGCGAGCACCCCCGCGTGCTCACCGACAAGAACCCCATGAACCTCTTCCTGCTGGGCCCCGCCGTCCGGCATGTCCCCGGCCTTCGCGTCATCCGCCTCCGCCGCGCCCCCATGGATGTCTGCACCTCCTGCTACACCGCCCCCCTCGGCCCCGACCACGCCTACGCCACCGACCTCACCCACTGCGCCGCCTACTACGCCGCCGCCGACCGCGTCCTCAACGCCGCCTCCCACGCCCTCGGCGACGCCATGCTCACCATCGACTACGAGTCCCTCGTCCGCGACCCCGAGCCCGCCGTCCGCGCGATGCTCGCCCACCTCGGCCTCACCTTCAACGACCGCTGCCTGCGCCCGGAACAAAGCACCCGGGTTGTTCAGACCAGTTCCCGCGATCAGGTGACCTCGAGCATCTCCGACCGGTCGGTCGGGCGCTGGCGTCGGTACGAGGCCCACCTCGGCCCCCTGCGGACGGCGCTGGACGACGCCGGTTTGGGAGCGGAGGCGTGAGCATCGAGCCGGCGCCCATCCCGACCGCGGCCGGTCGGTGGGCGCGCACTTGGCGCTGGCTCGGGATCGCGTTGCGGTTCGGTCTGCCGCCGATCATCGTGTGGACCGTCTGGCGCGAGTTCCGGCACATCGATCTCCAGAGCGCACGCGAGCAGGTGGCGTCGGCCGATCTGCGGGTGGCGGCACTGGGCATCGGCGCCGCGTTCGGCGCGGTGATGGTGATGGGGTTGTACGACGCGGTTGCAATTCCACGCGGGGAGCACGGGCGGCTGGGATTCGGGCGGCGGTGGCTGCTGGGATCGGTGCTGTTCGGATGGACCAACTTCGTCTCGCTGGGCCCAATCGGCGGGCCCGCGTTGCGGGTGTTGGCGTACCGACGGTTCGGGCTGAACGGGGCCGAGATCACGCGGGGGTTCGTGGGCACGGGATCGGCTCGGCGTCGGGGCTGATGGCTTGGATAGTCGCGGTGTGGACGCCCGGACTGGGGCCGGTGTGGGTGCGGGCGGCGGTGGCGTTGGGGTTGTCGGTGGGGTTGTGCGAGTGGTTGTCGCGGCTGGCCGTGCGGCTGGGGCGGTTCCACCGGTTCGGGTCGGACCTGGCGGGCATCCCGATCGCGCGGTTGGGGTGCGTGACATTTGCGGACTGGGGCTTGACGCTGCTGTCGTTCTGGCTGCTGGCACGCTCGGTGGGGGTGGATCTCGGCGGCATCGGCGCGGGGCGGACGGTGTTCACCGGTCAGTTCGCGGGGCTGATCAGCATGATCCCCGGTGGGCTGGGCAGCGCGGACGCGGTGTGGTTCAAGGGCTTTGCGCTGATGGGCGTGGATCACGAGCTGGCGGCGGCGGCGATCTTGATGTTCCGGGGCGGGTTTTATCTTCTTCCGTGGCTGGCGGCGCTTGGTGTGATCTACACGGCGTTGGCTTCGTGGTCGGCGCCGTTGCGGCGGTGGCAACGACGGGTGGTGGCGGGGGCGGTGGCACTGAATGCGGCGCTGCTGCTGGCCAGCGCCGCGATGATCGATCCGATTGCCCAGATGCCGAGCCAGAGACCGGAGACCAGGTAGGTGCCGGGCTGATAGGCCCGATCGGGGCCGATGGCGATGAAGGCAACGCTGAAGATGACGATGACGGCGAGGGCCATGATGATGTAGCCCGCGATGGCGGAGAGGATGGTTCGCAGCATGTGATTTCTCCCTGTGGTGCTTTGAATGTACCAGAGCAGGGGTGGTGGTGATGCGGGGCGTGATCGGTTGGGTTGAGGCTGTTCGTCCGCGCGGGCTGAAGCCCGCGGTTCGTCTCGGGCGATTGGTTGGGGAACCCCACGATTTCATCGTGGGCGTCACGGATGGATTGATCAGGCGTGGAGTTCGTGTTCGCCGCGTTGTTTGCGTTGGTCGTTGACCATGGCCAGGGCGGGGGGGTGGTCGGCGATCATGCGGATGAGTTGGGAGGGGGAGACGCCGAGGCGTGTGGCGGCGGTGCGTGGGTCGTAGCCGGAGGCGTCGAGGACATCGAGGCCTTCGGCAAGCATGGTGGGGTAGTCGCGGTGTTTGGGACTGAGGACGATGCGTCCGCCGCGGGTGCGTTCGCGCCAGAGTTGGCTGCGAATCTCGCCGGCGGGGACGGCGACGCGGTGGTGGGTGGCGAGTTCGAGGCGGAGGCGTCGGAGGGCGGTTCGCTTGTTGTCCTCGGTGCGTCGGCGTTCGGACGCGTGCGCCTGGAGCCCGGTGGGTGTGTGGGTGAGGTAGACGGCGTTGTGGTTTTTGTTGCGGTGCTGGCCGCCGGGGCCGCCGGAGGACTTGTGCTCGAGTCTGCACTGCTCGAGCAGTTCGTCATCGGGGAGTGCGGCGGGGTGGACGGGTCGCTCGGCGGGCTTGTCGAGCCATTGGAAGAAGTCGTCGAGCGAGCGGTCGCGTGGCATGCGTCGGTCGTCGTCGATCAGGTTCCGGTGGGGAGGAGGGCGGCGACGGGGTCGATGCGTTTGGCGTAGCGGTCGGCGTGGTCGGCGGGCTCGGGGGGGAAGCGTGGGCCGGGGACGGGCGCGGGCGCGAAGCCGAGCGCGGCGATGACGCGGGCGGTCTCGGCGGCGGGGTCGGCCTTGAGCGCGGCGTATGTGGTGTCGACGACGGTGATGCCGAGATCGGCGAAGACGGCACGCCAGTGATCGATGGTGCGGTCGATATCGCGGAGGAAGGCGGCGGTGGTGGGCAGTTCCTTGGTGTAGGGGTGGTGGCCCGGCACGCCGTTGAAGAAGCAGGAGAGCAGGTTCTGGCGGGGGTCTCGCTTGACGAATACGAACTTTGAGCCGGGCATGGCGAGGGCGGCCAGGCCGAGCATGTGGGCGTGGACGGTGGTGGGATCAACGGTGACGGCGCGGTTTTTGGGCAGCGCGAAGGCGGCGGCGTTCTTGGTGTAGATGTTGGCGACGGCGTCGAGCTGATCGCGGCGGAGCCCCTGGCAGGTGGGCAGGATGGGGCGGTAAGGGGTGGGTTTGGCGCCGGCCTTGCGCGCAGCGGCGGCGGTGAGCAGTTCGGCGTGACCGGTGCAGGCGATGTCGGGGTGGGCGGTGAGGGCGCGGGCGAGATGCTCGCCGCCGGCGTGCGGTGCTCCGAAAACGAAGACGCGTGCGGCGTCGTCGCGGTCGGGGCGTGTGATTTTCTTCATGGCG
>RFGQ01000629.1 GCA_003695865.1 Gemmatimonadota bacterium
CACGTACGCTGCGGCGAGCCAGCCTCCATGGTGAGGCCCTCCCCGTCCCCGTCCACGTCCACCATCACCTCGTCTCCGGGAGAGAACTCGCCCGTAAGGATCTTCTCCGACAGCGGGTCTTCGAGGAACCGCTGGATGGCGCGCCGCAGAGGCCGCGCACCGAACTTCTGGTCGTAGCCCTTCTCGACCAGGAACTCCGTCGCCGCATCGCTGAGCCGCAGGGAGAGCTCCTCCTCGGCCAGCCGGGCCCGCACGTCCTCGAGCAGGATGTGGACGATCTGGCCGATCTCCTCCCGGCTGAGCGGGTGGAAGACGATGACGTCGTCCACGCGGTTGAGGAACTCGGGGTTGAACGCACGCTCGATCTCCTCACGCACCTTGGCGCGCATGATCTCGTAGCTGCTTTGCGCATCGGCCTGCTGGAAGCCGAGGCCACCGCCCTTCGAGATGTCGCGCGCGCCCAGGTTCGAGGTCATGATGAGCACGGTGTTCTTGAAGTCGATCACCCGGCCGTAGTTGTCGGTGAGGTGACCCTCGTCGAGCACCTGGAGCAGGATGTTGAAGACGTCGGGGTGCGCCTTCTCGACCTCGTCGAGCAGCACCACCGAGTAAGGCCGACGCCGCACCGCCTTGGTGAGCGCGCCCGAGTCCTCGTAGCCCACGTAGCCCGGAGGCGCCCCGATGAGGCGCGACACCGAGAACTTCTCCATGTACTCGCTCATGTCCACGCGGATGAGCGCGTCGCGGTCGGCGAACAGGAACTCGGCGAGCGCCCGCGCGAGCTCCGTCTTCCCGACGCCCGTCGGACCCGAAAAGATGAACGATCCGATCGGCCGGTTGGGGTCCTTGAGGCCCGCGCGCGACCGCCGGATGGCCCGTGAGATCGCCTGGATCGCGTCCTCCTGGCCCACTACCCGCTTGTGGAGCTCGGCCTCCATGTTCACCAGGCGGTCCGTCTCGGCCTGCTGCAGCCGGGTGACCGGGATGCCGGTCCAGCGACTGACGATGAAGGCCACGTCCTCCTCGGAGATCTCGGGGCGGTGGCGCTTACGCTCCTCCTCCCACTCCTCCTGCTCGGCCCGGATCCGCTCCTGCAGCGCCCGCTCCTCGTCGCGCAACTCGGCTGCACGTTCGAAGTCCTGATCGCGGATCGCGCCCTCCTTCCGCTCCGCGAGCTCCGAGAGCTCTTCCTTGAGCTTCTCGACCTCGGGCGGCGGCACCTGGCTCGCGATGCGCGCCCGGGCGCCCGCCTCGTCGATCACGTCGATGGCCTTGTCGGGCAGGAAGCGGTCGGTGATGTAGCGGTCGGCCAGCTTCGCGGCCTGGTGCAGCGACGGCTCGGGGATCGTGACCCGATGATGGTCTTCGTAGTGCGTCTTGAGTCCCTTGAGGATCTCGAGGGTCTCGTCCACGCTCGGCGGATCGACGATCACCGGCTGGAAGCGCCGCTCCAGCGCCCCGTCCTTCTCGATGTACTTGCGGTATTCGTTGAGGGTCGAGGCGCCGATGCACTGCAGTTCGCCGCGCGCGAGGGCGGGCTTGAGCATGTTCGACGCGTCGATGGCGCCCTCGGCCGCACCGGCGCCCACCAGCGTGTGCAGCTCGTCGATGAACAGGATCACCGTCCGGTTCTGGCTGATCTCGTTCATCACGGCCTTGAGGCGCTCCTCGAACTGGCCGCGATACTTCGTGCCAGCGATCACCGCCGCCATGTCGAGCGCGAGCACGCGGTGGTCGCGCAGCGCCTCGGTCACCTCGCCACGGGCGATGAGCTGCGCCAGTCCCTCGACGATGGCCGTCTTCCCGACGCCCGGCTCGCCGATGAGCACCGGGTTGTTCTTCTTGCGCCGGCAGAGGATCTCGACGACGCGCTCGATCTCGGCCTGGCGCCCGATCGTGGGATCGAGCTTGCCCTGGCGCGCGAGTTCGGTCAGATCGCGGCAGAAGTGGTCGAGCGCGGGCGTCTTGGACTTCTTCTCGCTCTTGCCTCCCGAAGAAGGGCCCGACGGCGCCCCGCCGATGCCGGCGGGCTCCGAGGAGCCGACGTCGCTGCCCAGCACCTTGAGCGTCTCGGCCCGGGCATCCTCGAGCGTCACACCAAGGGCGTTGAGCACCTGCGCGGCGATCCCCTTCTCCTCGCGCAGCAGTCCGAGCAGCAGGTGCTCGGTGCCCACGTAGGAGTGGTTCAGCTCGCGCGCCTCGGCCATGGCGAACTCGAGCACCTTCTTGGCCCGGGACGTATAGGGCAATTCGCCCAGGGCGATGGTGGCCTTGCCCTTCTTGACCGAGTCCTCGACCTGCTCGTGTACCTGCTCGAGGTCGACCTCGAGCTTGGTGAGCACCGCCGCGGCGACGCCTTCGCCCTCGCGGATGAGGCCGAGCAGGATGTGCTCGGTACCCACGTAGTCGTGCTGGAGACGGATGGCCTCCTCGCGCGCCATGGCGAGGACCTTCCTGACCCTGTCCGTGAAGTTGTAGTTCATGTCTCCGTGCTCTACCCTGCCATCGAGGGGCCGGCCCCCGACGACTCGTCGTCGGGCGAAACGGCCCCTTCCGTGGCGAGAATGCGCCGTACGTACGCGGCGCGGTGCGCGTCGCCTTCCGTGCCCGGCAGGCTCCTTCCGGCGGCCTCTTCCAGATGCGCGGGCTGCGAGAAAATCATCAGTTTGTTCAGCGTGTATACCCGGAGTCCTGGGAGTAGTTTCAAACTCACCCCTAGGCGCACGCCGGACAACAGGTTCATCAGTTCTTCGAAGCTGAGCGAGCGCGCGTAGCGCAAGAGTCCGTACGCGCGCCAGATCTTGTCTTCGGTCACCTGAGCCGCATCGCGCAGCAACACCACCCGCGCCTGCATCTCGTACTGGATGACCTGCCGCACGACCCGTTCGAGGTGCTCCACCAGGTCTTCTTCGGTCTTCCCGAGGGTGGTCTGGTTCGAGACCTGGAAGAAGTTGCCCACCACCTCCGAACCCTCGCCGTAGAGTCCCCGGAAGGTGAGGCCCACCTGCGACAGCCCCTGCAGCACCTTGCCGATCTCCTTGGTGAGCACCAGCCCCGGCAGGTGCATGAGGACCGACGCCCTGAGCCCCGTGCCCACGTTCGTGGGGCAGCTCGTCAGGAACCCGAACTCGCCGTGGTAGGCGTAGGGCAGCTCCTGCCCCAGCTCCTCGTCGAGACGGTCGATGAGCGACCACGCGTCGCGCAGGCGCAGCCCCGAGAACAGGGTCTGCATGCGCAGGTGGTCCTCTTCGTTGACCATCACGCTGACCGGAGCGGAAGCCCCCAGGAGTACGGCGGTGGCCCGCAGCGGGCCCCGGCCGGGCTCGCCGAGCATGTCTCGAGACGCCATGCGCCGCTCCACGAGCAGGCGCCGCGCCCGCTCCTCCAGCTTGGGCATCTCGGCCACCACCGCGTCTGCCAGGAGCGGCACCCGCGGAATCTTCTGCTGCACCTGGCGTAGCACGGCCTCCCGGTCGTTCACGCGCGCCCGCGGCCCGAAGGCGTGCCCCTGCAGGTTGCGTGCGAGCCTCACCCGGGTCGAGAGCACCACGTCGGCGTGATCGCCCGAGGCGTCGAGCCAGCCCAGCCCGAAGTCGGGCACCGGAAGGATGTCGTCGAAGCTCACGGCCGCTGCTCCTGCGGCTCGAGCGCCCGGATCTCGTCGCGGATCTCGGCAGCGCGCTCGAAGTCCTCCATCTCCACTGCACGCTCCAACTTACGCCTTAGTGCCTCAAGTCGTTTCTCAAGCTCGGACGCGCTGGGATCGGGCGGCAGGTACACCTTGCCCACGTGCCCCGTACTGCCGTGCACGCGGCGCAACAGGCCTCGCAGATACGACTCGAAAGTGACGTAGCACTGAGGGCAGCCCAGGCGGCCGACCTCCCGGAAGTCGGCGAACGTGAGGCCGCAGAACGGACACGCCTCGTCGGGGCTCGCGGCAGGCCCTCGCGGCGCCGGCGCGTCGCCCATCTGGGCGAGGAAGTCCGTGAGCGGGGCGCTCGGCGCCTCGGCAGGACCCTCCACCCCCTTCTCGCGCGCGCAGGCATCGCAGAGGTGCATCGTCACCATCTCGTCGTTGACGATGCGGGTGAGGCGCACGACGGCTTCCTCCTCGCCACACGCCTCGCAGCGGCGCGGCGCCTCGGACGGCTCGCCCGATCCCTGCTCGGGCGGCCGGGGGGTCTCATCCATCGTCGGCGTCCTCCAGCGGGTGCAGCACGCCGTCCTCGAGCCGGAGGATCCGGTCGGCGCGGGCCGCGAGCTCGCGGTTGTGGGTCACCAGTACCATGGCCAGCCCCCGCCGGTCGCGAAGCTCGAACAGCAGATCGTGCAGGCGCTCGCTCGTGTGCTCGTCGAGGTTGCCCGAGGGTTCGTCGGCCAGCAGCACCAGCGGGTCGTTGGCCAGCGCCCGGGCCACGGCGACGCGCTGCTGCTCGCCCCCCGAGAGCTGCCCGGGCCGATGGTCGAGGCGCCCGGCCAGACCCACGGCGGCGAGCCGCTCTTCGGCCAGCCGGCGTGCTTCGGCGCGCTCCATTCCAGCGATCAGCATCGGCATCATGACGTTCTCGAGCGCCGAGAATTCCCGCAGCAGGTGGTGGAACTGGAACACGAAGCCCAGATACCGGTTGCGCACCGCGGCCAGCGCCTCGGCCGACAGGCCCGCCAGCGAGCGGCCGCCCACCCGCACCTCGCCCCGCGTGGGACGGTCGAGCGCACCCAGCAGGTGCAGAAGCGTCGACTTCCCCGCACCGCTGGCGCCCACCACCGCCACCACTTCTCCAGGGTCGACTCGCAGCTCTACCCCCTGTAGGACGTGGAGTTCGGTTCCGTCCCCACCCACGAAGACCCGTTCCAGCGAGCGGGCCTCGAGGGGCGGGGCGACCCCGGCGGCGGGCTGGGCGGCCGGCTCCTCCCCGGCCACGGCGGCGCGCGGTTCACTCATGCCGGATCGCCTCCACCGGCTGGAGCGACGCCGCACGGCGGGCCGGGTAGATGGTCGCGAGCAGCGAGATCGCCACGCTTCCCGCGACGATCACCAGCACGTCGAGCACCCTGAGCGACACCGGGAGGTGGTCCACGAAGTAGACGTCGGGCGGGATGGGAATGATTTGGTAGCGGTCGATGGCCCACGCCGTCACGAGCCCCAGCACCGTACCCACCGCCGTGCCGATCACGCCGATCCACACACCCTGAGCCATGAACACGCGAAGAATGCGGGCGTCGGTCATCCCCATCGATTTCAGGATCCCGATCTCGCGCGTACGGTCGACCACGACCATCACCAGGGTCCCCACGATGTTGAACGCCGCCACGACCACGATGAGGAACAGGATCAGCCCCATGGCGAGCTTCTCGAGCTTGAGGGCCGAAAACAGCGTGCGGTTCATGGTGATCCAGCTCTCGGCGTAGTAGACGTTGCCGAGCCGCGCCTGGATGCGCTCCGCGACCTCGCGGGCCTGGTCGGGGTCCACGGTGCGCACGCCGAGCCCGGAGATCGTGTTGTCGGGAACGCCCAGCAGCGCCTGAGCGTCGGAGAGCGGCACGTAGGCGTTGCGGATGTCGTAGTCGTACATGCCGGTCGTGAACGTGCCCGTGACCTCGAAGCGCCGCATCGCGGGCGTCGGCACCCCAAGGGGTCCCACCCGCAGGTTCTCGAACGCGATGAGCGTGACCGTGTCTCCCACGAACACGCCCATGCGAGCCGCAAGCGTAGAACCCAGCACGAGGGGCGGAAGTCCCGACGGGGGAGGCTGCAGGTCCACCACTCCCCGCTGGATCTGCTCTTCCATTTCGGTGACCGGAGGGCCCTCGGGATCGAGCGCCACCCCGTAGAGGTCGGCCGACTGGGTATAGCCCGGACGCGACACGACCACCTGCGAGAGGATGAAGGGCGCGACCGCGGTCACGCCCTCGACCTGCTTGACCTCGTCCATGACCCGGCGCCAGTCGGTCATGCGCAGGCTGGCTCCCTGTTGCAGCACGTGCACGTGCGGCGTGGAGCCCAGGATCTTCTCGCGCAGATCCTCCTGCATGCCGGTCATGACGCCGATCACGACGACCAGCGCGGTGACACCCACGATCACGCCCCCGAGCGCGATCCAGGTGAAGAACGAGAGCAGCCGCCCCCCTCCACCCGACGACAGGTAGCGCCGGGCCAGGAACCAGTCCAGCCGCAAGGGGGAGGGCGCGCGGCCCCGAGCCCGCGGTTCCGGACCGTCGTCGGCGGGCGTGCCGCTCCCGGGTGTCGTCACTGGTCCCTCAGCACCGGGAACAGGATCACGTCCCGGATGGAGGCCTGATCCGTGAGGAGCATCGTGAGCCGGTCGACGCCCATCCCCAGACCGCCGGTGGGCGGCAGGCCGTATTCCAGCGCCCGGATGTAGTCCTCGTCGATCTGCATCGCCTCGTCGTCCCCACCGGCGCGCAGCCGGGCCTGCGCCTCGAAACGTTCCCGCTGGTCGATCGGATCGTTGAGCTCCGAAAACGCGTTCACGAGTTCCTGCCCGGCCACGAACAGCTCGAACCGCTCGGTCACTTCGGGATCACCGCGCTTGGGCTTGGCGAGCGGGCTCAGTTCGACGGGATAGTCCATGACGAAGGTCGGCTGCACGAGCTGGGGCTGCACCAGCTCGCCGAAGAGCTTGTCGATCAGCTTCCCGCGGCCGGCGCCGTCCAGGTCGGGAATGCCCCGCGCCTCGGCTCGCGCGTAGAGGGCTTCGCGGTCGAGCGCACGCACGTCCTCGCCCATCGCTTCGGACAGGCTGTCGAGGAGGGGAATGCGCCGGTAGGGCCCCGAGAAGTCGATCTCCTGGCCCTGAAAGCGCACCGTCGCCGACCCCGTCGCCCGCTCCGCCACGCGCGCGAGCATCGCCTCGGTGAAGTCCATCAGGTCCTGGTAGTCCGCATACGCCCGGTAGAACTCGAGCATCGTGAACTCGGGGTTGTGGAAGCGGTCCACCCCTTCGTTGCGGAAGTCCTTGGCGATCTCGTAGACCCGCTCGAAGCCCCCCACGACGAGCCGCTTCAGGAAGAGCTCGTCGGCGATGCGCAGGAAGAGCTCTCGCTCGAGTTCGTTGTGGTACGTCACGAACGGGCGCGCCGCGGCGCCCCCGTAGATGGGCTGCAGCACGGGGGTCTCGACCTCCAGGAACCCGTGCTCGTCGAGGAACGCCCTGAGCTCCTGAATGATGCGCGCGCGCACCCGGAACACCTCGCGCACCTGCGGGTGTACGGCCAAGTCGGCATAGCGCTGCCGGTAGCGCGACTCGGTGTCCTTGAAGCCCGAATACGTGCGCTCCTCACC
>RFGQ01000630.1 GCA_003695865.1 Gemmatimonadota bacterium
GGCCCAGGGGGGCGCCCGGGGTCACGCCTCGGCGGCCTCGGCGGAGGGCAGGGCAGCCTCCATCACGTAGAGCGTGGGGCCTTCCAGGTCGCGACCCTTGAAGCGAACCGCGAAGCGGTATTCGCCGGGCCGCAAAAAGACCACGTCGTCCATGGGCAGTACCAGCCGGGTGCGGGCCGGCGGCCGATCGGGCGTGCGGCGATCCACGTCCGTATGGCCCTGCACCGACATGGTCGGCGTGCCTTCCGGATCGAGCAGGTCGACCCGGAACTCGTAGCGTCCCTCGTCGCTGCGATCCCACTCCACGGCGATCACCAGCACCATGTGATCCTGCTTCGCCGGGAAGCCGGGAGCGTAGAGATCGTGGAACACGCCGTGCACGTCGAGCTTGCCTTCGGCGTCCACGTGGGCGTCGTCGCACACGAGGGCGATCTGAAGCTTCATCGTTCCTCTTTCCTGTGATCGGCGGCCGGGCGCCGTGCCGGGCGCGGCGGGCCCCATCAAGGTCTTCCCGGATCCCATCGGGCCCCGCCGCACCGCGCCCGCTTCGGGTTTCACTCCCGCCGGGTCAGGGTCCGTCGTTCTCGGCGGGGCTCCCCCAGCCTCCGCCACCGGGCGATCGGATGCTGAGCACGTCTCCGGCCCGGGCTTCGAAAGTAACCTTTCCGGGCAGGCGCTCCTCGACCCCGTCGCGGATGCGCACGTTCTCGCCCGGGGCGCCATCCTCGCCGCCGGCCGCCCCGGCAGGGCCCCGCAGTCGGCGCTCGCCGAGCAGCGTGACGCGCGCGTCGGTGAGCAGCCTCAGATCGCGCCGCAGCCCGTCGCCACCCCGGTGAAGCCCGGCCCCGCCGCTGCCCCGCCGCAGCCCGTAGTGGGTCACGCGGTAGGGGTAGGCGTGCTCGAGCGCTTCGATGGGCGTGTTCAGAGAGTTCGACATGTGCGTGTGCACGCCCGACAGCCCGGGCCCGCTGGGGCCGGCGCCCATGCCACCCCCCACCGTCTCGTAATAGGCGAAGGGGCGTCCGCTTCGCGGGTCGACGCCCCCCACGGTGGTGTTGTTCATCGTGCCCTGGCTCAGGGCGGGCATACGGTCGGGCAGGGCGAGGGCGAACGCGCGCAGGAGCACGTCGGTGATCCGCTGGCTCGTCTCGACGTTTCCGGCGGCCACCGAGGCGGGCGGCGAGGCGTTCACCACGGTGTCGGGAGGAAGACGCAGCGTCACGGCGCTCATCGAGCCGCCGCCTGCGGGCAGCGGCTCGGCGAGCAGGTCTTCGACGACGCAGCGCACCACGTACCGCGTCGCCGACGCGGTGATCGCGGCGACCGCGTTCACCCCGCCGGGCACTCGGGGGTGGGTGCCCGTGAAGTCCACCTCGAGCGCCTCGCCTTCGACCGTGAGCGTGGCCCGGATGGGGATGGGGCCGGTGCCGAAGCCGTCGTCGTCGAGCACGTCCTCGGCCTCGTAGACGCCGTCGGGAATCCGCGCCAGGCCGCGCGCAACGAGCCGATCGGCGTATGCGACCAGCGCCTCCATCGCGTCGAGCGTCGGCCGCGCGCCGCGCCGCGCCGCGATCTCGCGCAGCCGGGTGGCCCCCGCGTGCAGGGCGGCGACCTGGGCCTGCAGGTCTCCCTCCCGTTCTTCGGGCGTGCGCACGTTGGCCAGCACGAGGCGCCACAGGTCTTCGTTGCGGTGTCCGGCGGCCACGAGGCGCACCGGCGGGATCCGCAGGCCCTCCTGGTAGATCTCGCGCGCGAGCGGCATCGAACCGGGCGTCATGCCGCCCACGTCGGAGTGGTGGGCGCGGGCCGCGACGTAGCCCAGCAGCACGGGCTCCGCGCCGGGTCCGGTCGCCTCGCCGTGGACGGGCGCGATCAGCGTGATGTCGGGCAGGTGCGTGCCGCCGCGGAAGGGATCGTTCACGCAGGCGACGTCGCCCGGCCGCAGCGGCCCCAGCTCGTCGAGCGCCGCCGACACGCTCATCGGCATGGCGCCCAGATGCACGGGCATGTGGTCTCCGAGCGCCACCGCGGTACCCGCCGGATCGAACAGCGCGCACGAGTAGTCGCGCCGTTCCTTGATGTTGGGCGAGTGCGCCGCGCGCCGCAGCGCGGCGCCCATCTCTTCGGTGAGCGCCGTGAAGAGGTGGCGGAACACCTCGAGCGTGATCGGATCGAAGCGTGGACTCACGTGTGCCTTCCGGTGTCGTTTTCCGCTCTCGTGCGGGTGCGGCCTTCACCGCCGGCCGGCCGCCCCGACGTGGCTCGCAACTCGGAGTGACCGGCACCGCCGCCCGAGTCCCCGGCGGGCGTGTCCCTCCGACCGCCCGAGGGGACGGCTTGGCCGGGCCAGGCGCCGCCGTTAAGTTCGATGGCTGATGCTCATTCCAACAGGCGGACGTTGCCGCGACGCGGAACGTCCTGAACATACCAAGGGAGGTGGACGTTGCCGACGGAAAAGATCTTCGCGCAGGCCCGTGACGAACTGTTCAGCCACATCAACCGCTGCGGGGTGCTCCAGGCGACCGAAGAGGATCGGGAGCACTGGATGGACGAGACCATCGAGTACCTCGGAGAGCGGTTTCCCGATCTGACCGACGCCGACCTGGCCGAGCTCAAGGCCGTCGGCATTCGTTTTTGCCAGCCGGCCATCCCTCACGGCGCGGCCGCCGAGGCCACCGAGGAGGCCGAGGTCGTCGAGGCCGAGGAGGAGCTGGAGCAGGTCGAGGTAGGCGCTCAGGCCGACTGAGCGGGCCTCATCGAGGTAGGACGGCGCGCGTGGGACGACCCGCGCGCCGCGCGTGCGAGGCGGAGGGCTTCCCGGGGTGGAGGCCTCCGCCTTCGTCGTGCCGGTGCAACGCCACTCTGGTCGGTCGCGCTCCCCCCGATTAGTTTTGCTGCGTACCCCTCCCACCGGCCTTTCCGAGGAGAGACGTACATGCCAGAGCGATTCCTCAGCTCCGAGGAATACGACGAACAGGCGCACCAGCTCTACAACGACGGCGATTACGATGGGGCCCTCGAGATGTTGAAAGAGGGCCTCTCTCTGTATCCGAACGCCGTGGAGCTCTACGTGGGACTGGGCTACGCGCGCCTGGCCCGCGAGGAGTACGCCTGGGCGCGTGCGGCGTTCGACCGCGCGCTCGTGCTCGATCCCGGACACGAGGATGCGCTGGTCGGCATGGGAGAGACGCTGCTGCGCTTCGGCGAGAAGGAGCAGGCGCTGCAGCTCTTCGGGCAGGTGGCCGACATGGGATTCGACGACGACGTCGAACTCATGCTCACCATGGGGCGTGCGCTCTACCGCGAGCGCATGTACGCCGAGGCGCGCGAGGTCTTCGCACGCGCTGCGGCCGCCCGCCCCGACTCGGCCGATGCGGCCGCGTCGCTGGGCTATGCCCTCCACCGTCTGGGCGACGACGTGGGCGCCGGCCGCCAGATCCGGCGTGCGCTGCGCCTCGACCCCGATCTGCACGAGGCCCGCATCTATCTGGGCCATCTGCTCTACGACCGCGGGGACTGGGAGGGCTCGCTGCGCGAGTTCGAGCGCGTGCCTCCGCAGGAGCACTGGGATTCGCTCGCGGTCTGGCGGATCATCGAGCTCAAGCGGGCCCTTTGGCAGATGGAGGACGGGGATGCGCGCCTCCGGCCGTGGGAGGCCCGCCTGAAGGAGCTCGAAGACCTGCAGGACCCCCTCGATCGGCTGCTCGCCGAGGTCGAGGCGGGGGCCGGGAGCGAAGACGCCGGGCCCGTCGTGGACCCCAGCCAGCTCGAGCTGTTCAACCGTCATGGGGCAGAGGACACC
>RFGQ01000631.1 GCA_003695865.1 Gemmatimonadota bacterium
CTCGACGAGGCCGAGGCCGAGGCCCGCAAACTGGGCGATGAGTACGTCTCCACCGAGCACCTGCTGCTCGGCCTTGCGACGGAAAAGGGCGACGCCGGGCGCATCCTGCGCGAGGCGGGCGCCACGCCCGAGGCCCTGGAGACGGCCCTCGGTGAGGTGCGGGGCTCGCACCGCGTCACCGACCAGAATCCCGAAGACAAGTATCGGGCGCTCGAGCGCTACAGCCGCGACCTCACCGAGCTCGCGCGCCAGGGCAAGCTCGACCCGGTGATCGGGCGAGACGAGGAGATCCGCCGTGTCATCAAGGTCCTGGCCCGGCGCACGAAGAACAATCCGGTGCTCATCGGCGAGCCCGGCGTGGGTAAGACGGCGATCGTCGAGGGTCTCGCCCAGCGCATCGTCGACGGAGACGTGCCTCAGTCGCTGGCCAACAAGAAGCTGCTGGCCCTCGACATCTCGGCCATGCTCGCGGGCGCGAAGTTCCGCGGTGAGTTCGAAGAGCGCATGAAGGCCGTGCTCAAGGAGATCACCGAGGCCGAGGGGCGCTTCATCATCTTCATCGACGAGATGCACACCATCGTGGGCGCCGGTGCGGCCGAGGGCGCCGTCGACGCGGGCAACATGCTCAAGCCCGCGCTGGCGCGCGGCGAACTGCGTGTGGTCGGCGCCACGACGCTCGACGAGTACCGCAAGCACATCGAGAAGGACCCGGCCCTCGAGCGGCGCTTCCAGCCCGTCTTCGTGGCGCCTCCGTCGGTGGAGGACGCGATCGCGATCCTGCGCGGCCTCAAGGAGCGCTACGAGGTTCACCACGGCGTGCGCATCACCGACGACGCGATCGTCGCCGCGGTGAAGCTTTCGGACCGCTACATCGGCGGACGCCATCTGCCCGACAAGGCCATCGACCTCATGGACGAGGCCGCCAGCCGCCTGCGCATCGAGATCGACTCGATGCCGCAGGAGATCGACGAGGTGGAACGCCGCATCATGCAGCTCGAGATCGAGAAGCGGGCGCTCGAGGGGGAGACCGAATCCAGCGCGCGTGAGCGGCTGGCGGGCATCGAGGCCGAGCTCTCGGAGCTGCGCGAGAAGAGCGCGGGCATGAAGGCGCGCTGGCAGGCCGAAAAGGAGGCCATCGAGCGTCTGCAGGGCCTGAAGGAGCGCCTGGACGAGCTGCGCAACGAAGCGGAACGCGCCGCGCGCCAGGGCGACCTGGAGCGGGCCGCGGAGCTGCAGTACTCCGAGATTCCGGGCACCGAACAGGCGATTCAGGTGGCCGAGGATCGGCTGCACGAGCTGCAGAAGGAAGGTACGTTCCTCAAGGAGGAGGTCGACGCCGACGACATCGCCCAGGTCGTGGCCGAGTGGACGGGGATTCCCGTGAGCCGGCTGCTCGAGAGCGAGCGCCAGCGCCTGAAGCACCTCGAGCAGTTGCTGGGCGCCCGGGTGGTCGGGCAGGCCGAGGCGGTGACCGCCGTCGCCAACGCGGTGCGCCGGGCGCGGGCGGGCCTACAGGATCCCAACCGGCCCATCGGCTCGTTCATCTTCCTGGGGCCGACGGGTGTGGGAAAGACCGAGACGGCGCGTGCGCTGGCCGAGTTCCTGTTCGACGACGAACGGGCGATGGTGCGCCTCGACATGTCGGAGTACATGGAGAAGCACGCGGTCGCGCGACTGATCGGTGCGCCGCCCGGCTACGTCGGCTTCGAGGAAGGCGGACAGCTCACCGAGGCGGTCCGCCGGCGCCCCCACGCCGTGATCCTGTTCGACGAGATCGAGAAGGCGCACCCCGAGGTGTTCAACGTCCTGCTGCAGATCCTGGACGACGGACGCCTCACCGACTCGCAGGGACGCACGGTGGACTTCCGCAACACGGTCATCATCATGACCTCGAACATCGGAAGCCATCACATCCTGGAGAGGGCGCAGTCGGGCGACTGGGAGGCGGTCGAGAAGACCGTCATGCGGGAGCTGCAGGCGCACTTCCGCCCCGAGTTCCTGAACCGTGTCGACGACATCATCGTGTTCCGGCCGCTCAGCGAAGCGGAGCTGCGCGAGATCGTCGACCTGCAGCTCCGGCGGGTCGAGAAGCTGGCCGAGGAGCTGGGCGTGCACCTGGAGTTCACCGACGAGGCCAGGGACTTCCTGGCTCGCGAGGGCTACGATCCGGCCTTCGGCGCGCGTCCGCTCAAGCGGGCCATCCAGCGCTACGTGCAGGACCCGCTGGCGCTCTACCTGCTCGACGAGGAGGTGCCCGAGGGCACGACGCTGCGCGTGAGCCTGGCGAGCGAGGGAGGTGCGCTGTGCTTCGAGCCCGTCACCGGATCGGTGGGTGAGAGCGCCGGCCCGGGCGCAAGCGCCGCGGACGCGGACCCCGGAGACGTGTCGGCGCCCGAAGCGGACGCCGATGCGGTGGCGACCGAGGGCTGAGGCCACGCCGCTCGGCGCCGAGTTGACGGTCCCCCGGGGGGCGCCTACCCTCCGGGGGCTTCGTCTTTCCCACGCCTGACCCAGCGAGGTGAACCCGTGAAGCGACTCCTCCCCGCAATCGCCTGTTCCGTGCTTCTGGCGGCCTGCGCCTCGAGCACGACGACCACGTCGGGACCGGGCGCGGCGGCGGTGGCGCCCCAGCTCACCGTAGAGCGGTTTCTGTCGGCGGTGAACGCCCGCGACCTCGAGTCGATGGCGCGTCTGTTCGGTACCGCCGAGGGCCCGGTGTGGAACACGGGCAGCTCGTTCGGCTGCTTCTGGAAGAAGCTGGGGTCGTGGTTCGGACTCGCCGACGGATGCGTGAAGAAGACCGACGTCGAGATCCGCATGGACGTGATCGCGAACGTGCTCCGCCACGAGGACTACCGCATCCGCGGGGAACTGGACGTGGCGGGCCGTGAGGATCCCACGACCCGGCTGAGTGTCGATCTCGTGATCGGAGGAAGGACTTACCGCGACATCGGGTTCGAGGTCGTTCGAACCGGCGAGGGCCGCTGGCTCGTGCAGAACATCGAGCTGCAGAAGATCACGTCGCGTTGA
>RFGQ01000632.1 GCA_003695865.1 Gemmatimonadota bacterium
ATGCAGGGTCCCCTCCCGCCCGACCGAACCGCGCACGGAGCTCGACATGCCGGAGCACGCACCCACCTACCGTAAGGCGGCCGCAGGCGGCCCGTCGGGTTGGGTGCTGGGCTCGGCGCTCACGGTGCTGGTCGTGGCAGTGGTCGCCCTGGCGGTGGTGCCCACGATGGTGGCCGAGCGCAGCCGCGTGCTGGCGGAGCGGCGGGCCCGGCTGGAGTCGGTGCGGGTGCTGCTCGCCGAACTCGCCGCGGCCGAAGATCGGCAGATGGCCGACCTGGAGCGGTACGCGTCGACCGGTGACGAAGAGGCCCGCACGCGCTACCGCGAGGACCGCGCCGAAGGCGATGCCTACTTCTCGCAGATCCGCCGCACCACGGGCGATCTCTCCCTCGCCTTCCGGCAGCAGTGGCTGGAGTACTTCAACCACCGCACCGACTGGCAACTCCTCCACGGGGGCCTGCTCTCGCCCGGGCCGGCACGCATGAGTCCCGACACGCTTCGGGCCGCGCTACCCCGAATCCGGACCGCCTATGATCGGGTGCGGGCGGCCCGCCGCCGCGTGGCGATCGTCCACCAGGCCTCGCTGCGGCAGGCAGACCTCGAGGCGCAGCGCCAGCGAGAGATTCAGACGGCTGCGACGATCGTGCTGGCGCTGCTCGCGCTCGTGGCCGTGTGGGCGCTGGCGGTGCTCGGGCGTACGCTACGCCGGCTCGCACGGCAGGAAGAGGCGCGCCGCCGGGAGGCGGTCGCCACCCGGCGGGAGATCCGCGCGATCCTGCGGGCCACGGGCGACGGGGTGGTCGGGGTCGACGAGCGCGGCCGCGTCACGTTCGTCAACGAAGCCGCCGCCCGTCTGCTCGGCTGGTCGCCCGGAGACTTGAAGGGTCGGCCGGCCCACGCCACACTCCTTTCGCTCGACGCCGAGGGGCGCTCCCGCGACCCTCAAGACACACCGCTGGGGCGCGCGCTGAAGACCGGCGAAACGGTGCGGGCGCTCGACGAGGTGGTGGTGCGCCGGGACGGCCGCAAGCTGCCCGTGCAGATGACCGCGACGCCGATCGAGGACGGGGCCGGCATGCGGGGCGTGGTGCTGACGTTCGCCGACATGACCGAGATGCGGGCGGCGCGCGACGCTCTGGAGGAGGCCGTGCGCGCTCGCGACGACATGATGGCGATCGTGTCGCACGACCTGCGCAACCCGGTGGGCACGATCTCGGCGGCGGCCGAGCTGCTGCTCGACATCCCCATGCCGCCCGAGCGTCAGCGCGAACACCTCGAGGCGATGCACCGCTCCGCAGAGCGCATGGGTCGCCTCATCGGCGACCTGCTCGACGTGGCCCGCATCGAGGCCGGCCGCTTCGCGGTCGTTCCCAAGCCCGTCGCGGCGCGAACGCTGGTGGAGGAGGCGGTGCTGCTCATGACCCCCATGGCGCGCGAGCACGGCGTCCGCCTCGAGGCGGTGACCGGAGTCGAGGGCCCTGCGGACGGGCAGGGGTTCGGGCCGGCCGACCCCTGCGTCGCCGCCGACCGCGAGCGCGTTCTACAGGCGCTCGAGAACCTGATCGCCAACGCGATCCGCTTCTCGCCGCAGGGGGGGGTGGTGCGGGTGGGCGTGGGCGTCGACCGGGACGCCGGCGCAGGTGTGGGCGCGGGCGTGTCGGACGAGGTGGCCCTCTATGTGAGCGACGAGGGGCCGGGCATTCCTCCCGAGCACCGTGCGCGCCTGTTCGACCGCTTCTGGAAGGGCGAGCGCCGCGGAGGCACAGGGCTCGGGCTGGCCATCGTGAAGGGCATCACCGAGGCCCACGGGGGTCGCGTGGAGGTCGACAGCGAGCCCGGGCGTGGCACGACCTTCCGCCTGTGGCTCCCCTCGGCCTCCGCGCTCAGGACGGACGGAGCTCCCCGGCCCACGCCAGCAGCCGCTCCACCTCGTTCGTCGTGAAGCGGGTGACGCCCAGGTCCCACAGGCGGGTCGCGTCGCCGGGGTCGTCCACCGTCCACACGGCCACGTCGAGCCCCGCGTCGCGCGCGCGCCGGACCGTCTCGGGACGGGCGAGCGCGATACGGGCGTCCAGGTCGAGGATCGCGCGTCCGGCTGCGACCGCCCGCTCGAGCGCCTCGTCGAAGCGCTCGGGCTTCTCCACGATGTAGCCGATCTCACCGTTGGGCAGCCGCCCGCGGATGCGGTCGAGCACGGCGTAGTCCATGGCGATGAACGTCGTATGCGCCGTGAGCCCGGCGTCTTCGACGATGCGGGCCATGCGGTCGAGGTCTTCCAGTTCGCGGTACCCCTTCACTTCGGGGTAGAGCGCGTCCACCCGGCCCGCCACGGCGTCGAGCGCCTCCCCGAGAGAGGGAATCCGCTCGCCGGCGAACGCCTCCGAGAACCAGGAACCCGCGTCGAGCGCCTGGAGCTGCTGCAACGTACGGCGCCGCAGGGGTCCCACGCCGTTGGTGGTGCGTCCGAGGTGCGGGTCGTGGAAGAGCACCGGCGTGCCGCAGGCCGCCGTGTGCAGGTCGAACTCCAGGGCGCGGGCGCCGGCTTCGATCGCCGCCTCGAGGGCCGCGATCGTGTTCTCGGGAGCGCGCGCCGAGTAGCCCCGATGCGCGATGATCTGCGGGGCGTCGTCGGTGTCGGGTCGACGGGGCGACGACGCGCCGTCGGCAGCGCCGGCCGGGTCCACGGGTGGCTCGAACATGCAGGCTCCTGGCGTGGGTGTCGCGCGAAACATCCGCCGGGGAGGGGCGGCGGGCAAGGCGGCGGCCCGTCGAACGGCCGCCGGGTGCGCGCGACGAGCTCAGGCGGTGCGCCGGCCGCCGGGCGTGGGCCGCGCAGGGTGGTGCATGTAGTACAGCAAGAGCGTGGACGGATCGACGAAGTCCGACACGGGTTGGCCGTCGCGTTCCATGTAGGTGACCGCGATCGCGGGGCCGTCGGCGTCCATGTCGGAGCCGTACAGCCACACCCAGACCCGCTCGGCGCGGCCGCGTGCGGCGTTGGCCCAGGCCTCTCCGATCTCCTGGAGGGCGTCGCGCGGCGCCGGGCCGCTCACCCGGACCTTGATGCCGAGACCGGCATCATCCATGACTTCGCTGATGAGTTCGGTGCGCATGCTTCAAGATTCGGCAGGGCACCGGCGGGCTTTAGCGGTCGCCGCGGCGCATGCGAATCCGGCGGTCGGCGCGGGCGCAGGGCGTCCGGGCGCGTGCCGAGGCCCGGGGCGGGCGGACGGCGCCCGAGCCTACTCGGGATTCGCCTCCGGGCCGGCTCCGGCCACCGGGTGTCCCGAGGCGAGGCTGCGGTCGAACTCGCGCACCTCGGCGAGGCTGCGCAGGCTGTGTTCCATGGCCTCCATCTGGTGCTCCATGAGGCCGAGGCGGCGCTCGAGCAACTGCAGGGCCTCGTCGCGACCCCGTCCCTCGAACAGGCGTCCCAGCGCCTCGACGGTCGGCTTGAGCGCGAAGCGGGCCGTGAGGCCGATGATGGGCACCAGGACCACGGAGATGCCCATGAACACGGCGACGAGCTCAGTGAGGTCGATGGGCGCGATCGTCGGGCCCTGGAGCGCAGCGGGCCAGGCGAGAACGGTCATGGCTCCTCCGGCGAGGAAGGGAACGGTGCGTTCCCGGTCGGGAGCGCACTGGTGGACGCGTGCGGGGGCCCCTACGGTGGAACGCGGGCGCCGGTTCCACAAGCGCGTTCCAACCGGGCGGGCGCCGGCTCCGTCCAAAGGGGGCGACGAGGACGAGACGGGCGGGCGCCCTTGGGGCCCCGACCGGACGAGCTGCCGCGACGAAGGAGGTCGTGACCCGGGATGATGGCACAGCGTGTCGAGGGCGGGGCCGACGAACGCGATGTACGGCGCGCCCGGGAGGGCGACGCCGAGGCGTTCGAGAGGGTCTACCGCGCCTGTGCACCCCGCGTGCACAGCCTGGCGCGTCGCATGGCCGGTCCCGGGCGGGCGGACGACCTCACGCAGGACGTGTTCCTGCGGGCCTGGGACAAGCTGCCGTCGTTCCGCGGTGAGGCACGCTTCGAGACGTGGCTGCATCGGCTGGCGGTCAACCTGATCCTGACCGTACGGGCCCGGGATCGACGGCGGGCCGAGCGCGAGGTCGAGCGGCCGGTGGCGCTGGAAAGCGCGCCGGCACGGGCGGCCCCGCCGGGGTGGGCCCTCGACTTCGAAGCGGCTCTGGCGGCCCTGCCGGCTCGGGCCCGGCGCGTGTTCGTCCTCTACGACATCGAGGGGTATACACACGAAGAGATCGCGGCGGCCATGGGCATCTCGGTCGGGACGTCGAAGTCGCAGTTGCACCGCGCCCGCATGCTGATGCGGGAGCGGCTGCGCTGAGCCCGCCGCACGGAGGAGACAGGATGCACGACGATCACGTAGTGGACGAGCTCTCGGCGTGGCTGGACGGCGACCTGCCGCCCGGACGGGCGCAGGTGGTGGAAGACCACCTGCGGGCCTGCGAGGCCTGCGCGGCCGTGGCCGCCGATCTGACCCGTGTGCGTGACCTGGCGCGCTCGCTGCCCGACTGGGGGCCCGAGGGCGACCTGTGGCCGCTCATTCGCAGCGAGCTGCGCCGGCCGTCCGGCGGGGCGGACGAAGTCGGGGTGATCGATCTCACGCGCCGGCTGCGCCCGCGGGTGCCCCGGCCGGCCGGCTCGGGCGCGCTGCGCCGGGCGGCGATCATCGCGGCCGTGGCGCTTTTTTCGGGCGCCGCGGCCTGGACGGCACGGCCGCTCCTCGAGGCGGAACGGGCCGCATCGGCGGGCGCGGCGGTCGAGGCACCGCGCGCCGCCCTGCGCTCGGTCGCCGACGTGGACCCTGCGCTGGGTGCCTACGAGGACGAAGTGCGCACGCTGCGGCGCGCGCTCGACGAGCACCGCGATCGGCTGTCGCCTACGACCGTGCGCGTGCTCGAGCGGAACCTCGCGCTCATCGACCGCGCGATCGAGGAGTCGTTGGCGGCGCTCACCGACGATCCGGGCAGCGCCTTCCTGCACGGCCACCTGCGCGAGGCCCTGGAGCGGAAGGTGCGGCTGCTTCGCGAGGCGGCCGCGGCCGCGGAGAACGCGGCGTGAGCGCCTCGGGTCGGATCCTGTGCGCTGCGGCGGTGGCGATGGCCTGCTTCGCTCCGGCCTCGCTGCTCGCAGGGGCGCAGGGTCCGAGGGCGACGGCGCCTCGGTCGGCGGGTGCCCCGCGTGCCGGAGGGGCGGTATTCGACACGACCTTCGCGGTGGAGCGGGGAGGTACGCTCGTGTTCGAAAACTTTCAGGGCCGGCTTCGCGTACGGAGCGGCGGTGAGGATCCGACCGTCCGGGTGGTGACCCGGGCCGGACGCCGGGCGGGCGTGACGGTGGACCACTCGGGGCGGCGCTGGCTGCTCCGCCGCGACCGGCGTGGCGTGGCCGGCGGGCTCGAAG
>RFGQ01000633.1 GCA_003695865.1 Gemmatimonadota bacterium
ACGAGCACGCGCGATCCGTCGAGTGAAGCGTCGGCGCCCGTGACCATCCGCGGCGGAGCGAGCGGACCCTGCGAGAGGTTCTGGACCTCGATCAGCGTGACCGTATCGGGCCGAAGCTGCCCCGGGTAGCGGTACACCGTGGCGGGGTGGCTGCGGCCCTTGGAGACCAGGTACACACGTTCGCCGGGAAGCACGAAGAGCGCCTCGACGTCGCGAGGACCGTCGGGCAGGCGCACCGGAAAGACCTGCGCGTGGGCCGTCGTGTGCTCGTGCGGGTCGGGTTCGGGCAGGCGGAGGATGGAGACCGAGGTGCGCACCTCGATGTTGTCGCCCGTGTCGGCGACGTAGATGCAGGCGCCCGCCGTGCAGCGGGCCACGGCGATGTCCTCCCAGTCGAGTGCGGGCGCGTCGAGCTCGACGTGGCCCTCGACCCGGCCGTCGAGCGTGAGCGCGAAGAGCTCGGCCGGGTGCCCCGAGTCGTTGTGTGTCCAGACCAGGCGGGGGTCGGCGATGCTCACCGCCGCGCCACTGGTCTCTTCGAGCCGGTGCGGCAGGCGTGCGACCTCGCCCTCGGTGCTGCACCGCGGGGCGCGCTGGGCAGCGAGCGGCGAGAGTGCGGCCGTCAGGGCGAGGGCTGCGAGGGCTGCGAGGGCGCCCAGCGCCGGGAGGCGGCGGCGCACGGTCCCTCGGTCGTACGGAGTCGGGCCCTGCGTCCTCAGCCGCCCGCCTCGGCGCGGCGCGCCTCTTCGACGAGCACCGTGTCGATCACCTGCCGGAACAGGTCGACCGGCAGGTAACCCTGGATCGGTGCGTACCCGACGACCACGAACGTGGGGGTGGAGCGTACGCCGATCTGCCGGGCCAGCGCCGTGTGCGCCTGCAGCCGCCAGAGGTGCCGGTCGGAGCTCATGCAGCCGTCGTAGCGATCCAGGTCGAGCCCGATCTGCTGCGCGAACTCGCGCAGGATCGGCTCGGGTCGTGCACCCCGCTTCCAGTCGTTCTGTCGTTGGAAGAGCAGATCGCTCATGGGCTCGAACGCGCCCTGCTCCAGCGCACACTCCGCCGCCAGCGAAGCGGGCACCGAGTTGGCCCAGTTGCCCAGAATGAACGGCACCTGCTTCCACAGCACCGTGCCCTGGTCCATGTACTCGTGCTTGAGCTCGTCGAACGCCTCGAGGTGGAACTTGCGGCAGTACGTGCACCCGAAGTCGCTGAACTCGAGGATGGTGACCGGCGCAGCTTCGGCGCCGTGGTCGAACCCCAGGGTGGCGATGTCGACTTCACGCCCTTCGGGCGGACGCCCCGGCCCCTGCAAGAGCGGGGGCACCCCGGCGCCGCTCGCGCGCGAGGCGTTGACGGCGTCGGACTCCAGAATCTCGGCGGCCGCCGTGGACAGGCGCGTGCCTTCGGTGTCGGGCGCCTTTCCCCCGCAGGCCGCCAGGGCCCCTACGGCCGCGAACGCGGCCAGGCCGGTCAGACAGCGGCGCGCGGCGGCACGCGGCCTCGGCGCGAACGCGCGAACGCTCATGGCATCTCCAGATCGATCCACTGGCCCAGGTCGGCGAGCGACGTGGACACGGCCGCGAAGCGGCCGGTAAGCAGCAGAACCCCGGCCGCCACGAGAAGGATCCCCGCGGCCCGCTGCAGGGCGGGCAGGAAGGGGCGCAGGCGCCGCGCCCCGGCCAGGAACCAGTTGAAGCCGACCGCCGCCGCGAGGAAGGGCACGGCCAGGCCGAGCCCGTAGACGCCCAGCAGCGCCATCCCCCGCGCGGCCGTGGCCTCGGCGCTCGCGTAGAAAAGGATGGTCGCGAGGATCGGTCCGATGCACGGGGTCCAGCCCGCCCCGAAGACCACACCCACGAGGACGCTGCCCACCGCCCCGGTGGGCTTCTCGGTCAGGTGCAGCCGCACCTCGCGGGCGAGCGTGGGGACCCGCACGACCCCGAGCAGCACGAGCCCGAAGGCGATCACGACGATGCCGCCCACACGCGCCACCACCGGCAGCGCCCGGTTGAAGGTCTGGCCGAGGGCGGTCGCCGAAGCGCCGAGCGTCATGAAGACGGCCATGAAGCCCGCGGCGAACAGGGCAGCGTGGAGCGCCGCCGTGCGCCGCGCCTGCCCCGCATCCCCTTCCCCGCCGGCGAGCTGCTCGAGCGTGAGCCCCGACACGAACGTGAGGTACGCGGGCACGACCGGCAGCACGCAGGGCGACAGGAAGCTGACCAGGCCGGCCAGGAAGGCGAACGGGTAGGAGATGGCGATGCCGTCCATGGCGATCGTGGCGATGCTCCCGGTCCCGGTCAGATGCGGAATTCCTTGAAGAGTCGCTCCTCGGCGTCGCCCTCGAGCGTGGCCCGCAGCTCGATGTAGGGCTCGAGGCCGCTGCCCTTCAGCTTGTTCCGAAACAACTGGTCGAGCTGGAAGATCCCGGCCGAGTTGGTCATGCGCACGGTCACGCAGATGGCGCGCTCGGCGCCCTTCTCGAGGTCGACGCGCTCGATGGCCGCCGACGAGATGGAGTGGATGCTGTCGCTGCCGCCCTCGAAGGGGATGCGCGAGCGCCCGCTGGTCATGTCGAGCGCATCGGCGATGCGCACGATGCCCGCCTCGAGCGTGAGGGGACGGCCGCCCGAGCGGTGGGCGATGATCGCGTGCAGCACCTCGGAACGGAGCATGGTGGCGGTGCGCGCGTCGTACAGGCGCGGCAGGATCTCGTTCAGCTTGGTGTGGGCCAGGAAGAGCGAGAAGCTCTCGTGGTCGGAGCGCTGGATCGACATGCCCACGTCGTGGAGCAGCGCGCCCAGAGCCACCACGACTTCGGCGTCTTCGCGTCCGAGCCCATAGGTGCTCACGACCGCGGGTTGCACTCCGTGTTCGACGAGCAGGCGCAGCATGCGGACCGCGATGTTCATCACGATCTTCACGTGCACCGGGCCGTGGTCGGTCATGCCCAGGCGCTCGATGGCCGTGACGTTGCTGGCCAGCCACATGCCGTAGAGTTCGTCGTCGGCGTTGACGATCTCCATCAGCTCGCGCAGCCGCGGGTTGTGCCGATCGGGCACGCTCATGGTCACGCGCTCGGCGTAGCGGTCCGCGATGCTGCGGGGACCGCCGGATTCGATGCTTTCGTCGTGGGTCATGCGGATGAACGGGTGTGTGGAGCCGCCGCCGGAGGGCCGTCGCCGACCCAGGTGCCCGGCACGCGTGGGGCGCCGTCTACGATGACTACCGTGCCGGCCACCTTGTCGTGGATCGCCTGGCGGTTGGGGTCCCAGTACACCTGCAGGAAGCCCAGGAGCCCGGTGGCCAGGCCGGCCGCGTAGCCACCGGCGCGCTCGAAGGCGTGCCACCACGTGATCGGCTGCCCGTCGAGCCGCACCACGCGCACGCCCATGATGCGCTTGCCCGGGGTGGCGCCCTTCATACGGGGCATGAGGATGGCGAAGTACATGGTCCACCAGCCCAGCCCGAAGCTCAGGCTGTCGAGACGGCTCACCACGAAGCCGACGATCCCCGCGCGCGCTTCCTCCAGGTCGTCGCGGGCCCTCCGGAGCGCGCGGTCGCGGTCGGCGAGGCGACCTTCGAGCGCCTCGAGCGTGTCGGCCGAGACCAGTGCGGCCACCCGGGCACGCAGCGCGCGCCCGTAGGCGGTGCCGCCGGGAGGTTCCTCACCGCGGGCGCGCGCCGCCCGCCACTCGGCGTAGGCCACCAGGGTCTCGTCGAGCGAGAGGCGCTCGGCGGGCGCGAGCCCCGCGTCGGCCGAGGCGCCCG
>RFGQ01000060.1 GCA_003695865.1 Gemmatimonadota bacterium
CCCGACCCCCGTGCTGGTGTGCGGGCGCACCGTCGGCGGCCTCGACCTGGAACTCGAACTCGGCCGCGTCGGCGCCGAACCCGAGGTTCACGTACACGTCCCACAGTCCGGCCATCATGATGCGGGCGTCCGCCACCCAGGTGCCGTCACCGGCCCGCACCGCCGGATAGCGGCGGATCCCCATCATGGGCATCTCGGGGCTGACCAGGTCGATCGACACCTCGAGCGAGTCGGGCAGGTCGTCGGGCAGGTCGATCACGAAACGAACGTCACCCACAGCGGGCGGAGAGGGATCGGGCCGGAGCGTCACTGGTGTGCCGCCCGTCGAGACGACCTCGAACACGCCGGATGCCTCGGCGACTCCGTCCTCGCCGTGCGGCCCACCGCCGTCTTCGGCGGGAGCCTCGCCCCCGCACGCGAGGACGAACGCCGGTACGACCGCGAGCAGAACCTGTGTACGGTGAATCATGCCGTTGGAACGCCGCCGAGGGGGCGCAGGTTCCCGCCCTTGTCGCCCGCTCCGACAGGGGCCAGGTTCGCGGGCATGACGACACGCGTCTTTCTCGACTGGGTCCCGCGGCGTCCGGGTCTGGGGCTGCTGCTGATCGCCGGCGTCGTCACGGCCGGGGGCTGCGGTGGCGTGCGCACCAACGTGCGCTTCGACGCGGTGGCGCCCTTCGAAGAATACGAGTCGTTCGAGTGGCTACCGGCCGTCGGCCCCGACTCGGCGGTGGCGCTCGACCGGGCGCTGCACGACGCCGTCGCGCCACTGCTCATCGCGAGGGGCTACGAAGAGGTCGAGGCCAATGCCGACTTCTGGGTCTACGCGCACGCGGGGCCCCGCGGCTTCGATTTCGGGCGCGTCTATCGTCGTTACCGCATCCGCCCCTCGCCCGGGCTGGGCGCCGACCCCGACCCCGACGAACTCGGCCGCGAAGTGCTGGTGCTGGACGTGATCGATCGACGACGGCGCGAGGTCGTGTGGCGGGGCATCGCCACGCGGGTCTTCGCGGCCTCGGACGGGCGCATCCTCAGGCTCGCCGACGCGGTTCCCGCCCTGCTGGAGCCTTTCCCACCCAAGCCGTGAACCGGACCCTGGCTCGGCTCAGTAACGCTGGCTGAGGTCGTTCCGATCCACCAGGATCCGGCGCATGGCGAGCGCATCGCGCAACGCCAGCCGCAGGAACTTCTCTTCGACGGGCTTCACCAGGTAGGTACGTGCTCCTGCGTCGATGCACTCCTCGGCGATGCGTGGGTCGTCGAGCCCGGTGAGCATGATGACCGCGACTTCGGGGTCACGCTGCAGCGCCCACTGCAGGAACTCGATGCCCTTCATACGCGGTAGCTCGATGTCGAGCAGGATCACCTCGAAGCGCTGCGCGGTGAGCCAGGTGTCGGCCTCTTCGGCCGAGGCGGCGGCCTTCACCTGGTAGCCGAACGCCGAGACGAGCTTCTGGAGCGAGCGGCGGATGTCGGGTTGGTCCTCCACGATGAGGATCGACGCCGAGGAGGGGGCCTCGGAGATCACGTCCTGCCAGCCGACACGTGTGCGGGTGCTCGTGAGCATCGGATTACCGCCCTCCCGGTGTCCTGACGCGTTCCAGGTCTTCCATCTTCCAGAGCTCGTTGATGAGGCGGTCGGCCTCCTTGCCGATCAACGCATCGGCGCGGTTCCGTTCGCGCTCCGCCTGAACGAGTTCGTCGGCGCTCTGGGTCGCTTCGGCGCCCATGTAGATGCCGAGCCCCCCGGCCAGAATGACCACGACGATGAATCCGATGGCGACCCGCCTGGCCCGCTCCTTCTTTCGCCTTCGGGTCTGACCCTTCCGGACCCAGGACTCGAGCTCGGCCACGCGGGGGACGAACACGGGCGCGAGGTCCGCATCGTCCGGGCGCAGCTCCGCCCTCCTCGGCCCGCCGGGATAAGTTCCAGCGATCCGCTCCATACCTGCCCCTTGTGTGCGGTCACGAAGTCCGCATGCGGATCACCACCCGCCGTGGCCCCGTACGGTGCGTCCGACGAGCGGACGCGAGAGGCGGTGTTCCGAAACTGTCGCTGTCCGGTGCCCCGGACATTCGGAAGTGTCGGCCCCGCGGGACGGGTTCTTGAGCGAGGGGTCAGGGCGTGGTGCCCGCTCCCTCTTCGAGGGCCCGTTCGATGCTCGCAGCGAGCTGCTGGAGCGAGAACGGTTTGGGGAGGAAGGGCTCGGGCGGTGACTGCAGTTCACGCCCCAGGTCGCGGGACGCGTAGCCCGACATGAAGAGGACCCGCAACCCCGGCCGCTTGCGGCGCAGGAGTTCGGCCATCTCCACCCCGGTGAGGCCGGGCATGACGATGTCGGTCAGGACGAGGTCGATCTCGTCCCCTTTGGCGTCGAAGACATCGAGGGCTTCCTGGGCGTCGGCCGCGCTCAGCACGTCGTAGCCCAGCTTTGCGAGCAGCCGCCCCGTCACGCGTCGGACGGTCTCCTCGTCTTCGACCAGAAGGATGGTCTTCGCTATGGTTCGCTCCGCGTCCTGCACCTTCGCCGCGCGCGGTGGGCCGGCATGTCTCAGGACATCGGTCCACGCGCGCGTGCCGGAAGGCATCCCGGCAAGGGTATCCTCAGTCGACTCCTCGAGCAAGAGACACCTCCTCCGCATCCACCCCTCCCAGCGTGCTCATCGCCACGTCCGCAACCCGTTCGGCGGTGAGCCCGAAGCGCCGGTAGAGCTCGTCCCAGGGCGCCGAAGCGCCGAAGCGGTCCACGCCCACGGCCGCTCCGCGGGGCCCGGTCCATCGCTCCCACCCGGCCGTGCGTCCGGCCTCCACGGCGACCCGCACGACCGAAGGCCCGCCCAGTACGGAGGCCCGGTAGTCCGGATCCTGCTCCGCGAACAATGCCCAGCTCGGCATGCTCACCACTCGCGTCGAAACCCCGCGGTCCTGCAGGAGGTTCCTGGCCGCGAGCGCGATTGCCACTTCCGACCCCGATGCGAGCAGCACCACACGGGGCGGTCCGTCGGCCGCTTCCTGAAGCACGTAGGCGCCCCGCCGCAGCCCCTCGGCCGGAGCCAGTTCCGTCCGGTTGAGGCTGGGCACCTTCTGGCGCGTGAGCGAAAGGAAGCTCGGTCCCCCGCGCCGCTCGAGCGCGACGCGCCATGCCTCGGCGGTCTCGGCGCCGTCGGCGGGGCGCAGGTCGAGCAGGTTGGGCACGAGCCTGAGCGACATGAGCTGTTCGATCGGTTGGTGCGTGGGTCCATCCTCGCCGAGCCCGATCGAGTCGTGCGTGAAGACGTACACGACGGGCAGCTCCATGAGCGCCGCCATGCGGATGGCGGGGCGCATGTAGTCCGAGAAGATCAGGAACGTACCACCGAACGGCCGGACCCCGCCGTGAAGCGCCATGCCGTTCATGATGCCGCCCATGGCGTGCTCGCGGACGCCGAAGTGGATCACCCGACCGTCGGGCGCGTCGGCGAGCAGGTCGGCGGCGTCCTTGATGTCGGTCTTGTTCGAGCCCCCCAGGTCGGCCGAACCCCCGATCAGCTCGGGGACGCGCCGTGCCAGGGCGTTCAGCACGACCCCCGACCACGAGCGCGTCGCGTCGTCCTTCTCGGGCGCGGTCAGGTCGGGCACGTCGGCGTCCCAGTCGGCGGGTAGGTCGCCGCGCAGCATGCGTTCGAGTTCGGCCGCGGCTTCCGGATGGGCCTCGCGGTACGCGGCGAAGCGCTCCGCCCAGTCGGCCTGCAGCGCTTCGCCGCGGGGGCGTACGCCCTGCCACGGGAGACGAGCCTCGTCGGGCACGAAGAACGGCTCGTCCGACGGCCAGCCGAGGTTGCGCCGGGTCGCGCGGACCTCGTCCTCGCCGAGGGGCGCCCCGTGCGCGGCTGCCGTGTCCACTTTGTTGGGCGCCCCCTCGGCGATGCGCGTGCGCAGCACGATGAACGTGGGCCGCTCGGTCTCTTCCGTGGCGGCGCGCAGGGCAGCGTCGATGGCCGCGAGGTCGGCGCCGTCCTCGACCGTGAGCACGTGCCACCCGCACGCGGCCATGCGGGCGGCGTGGTCGGTGGAGGTCGCCAGGTCGGTGCGTCCCTCGATGGTGATGCGGTTGTCGTCGAAGATCCAGGTCAGCTTGTGGAGCCGCTGGTGTCCGGCGAACGCCGCCGCCTCGTGCGAGATGCCCTCCATGAGGTCGCCGTCCGAGCAGAGCACCCAGGTGCGGTGGTCCACCACTGTGTGCCCGGGACGGTTGAAGCGCGCCGCCAGCCAACGCTCGGTCAGCGCCATCCCCACCGAATTGGCCACGCCCTGCCCGAGCGGCCCGGTCGTGGTCTCGACCCCCGGCGTGTGGCCCACCTCGGGATGCCCCGGTGTGCGCGAGCCCCACTGGCGGAAGTTGCGCAGCTCCTCGAGCGGCAAGTCGTATCCGCTCAGGTGCAGCAGGGAGTAGATGAGCATGGACGCGTGCCCGCACGAGAGCACGAAGCGGTCGCGGTCGGGCCAGGTCGGGTCGGCCGGGTTGTGCCGGAGGTGCCGGGCCCAGAGCACGTAGCCCACCGGCGCCAGCGCCATCGGCGTGCCCGGATGCCCCGAGTTGGCGGCCTGGACGGCGTCCATCGAAAGCACTTTGACGGCGTCGATCGCGAGCTTTTCGGCGCGCGCGTCGTCGGGGCCGGCCGGCTGGCCACCGCCGGGTCGCTGGGGCGCGCCCACGGTCCGGCCCTCGTCTGCACCCGCCATCAGCCGGTGCCCACGACGAAGTTGAGCAGTCGACCCGGCACGAAGATCACGCGGCGCACCTCGGCGCCGTCCAGGTAGCGTCGCACGTTGTCGTCCTCCCGGGCGAGTGCCTCGGCCGCGTCCTGATCCATGTCGGCGGGTCCGCGAATCCGACCACGAACCTTGCCGTTCACCTGCACGGCCAGCTCGACCTCGTCGTCGGCCGCCTTGGCCTCGTCGTAGGCCGGCCAGTTCGCACCGTCGAAGATGCTGCCTTCGTGTCCGAGCATCTCCCACAGCTCTTCGGCGAGGTGGGGCGCGAACGGGGCGACCATGGGCACGAGCGGCTCGACCTCGGCCCGGGCGGCGGTGCGTCCGCCGGCCCGCACTTCGTTGAGGCATTCCATGAGCGCGGCGATCGCCGTGTTGTACTGCAACTCGGGAATCTGCCGGCTCACCTGTTTGATCGTCTGGTGCACCTTCCGTTCGACCTTCGGATCCGGATCGGTGTCTTCGGCCGAGGCGACCGTGTCGAAGAGGCGATGCAGGAAGCCGTGCGGGCCCTGGATGCCCTCGTCCCGATAGTCGCCACCCTCTTCGAAGGGACCCAGGAACATCAGGTAGGTGCG
>RFGQ01000634.1 GCA_003695865.1 Gemmatimonadota bacterium
GTGCCGGCGCGCTCGCGCCCGGTGCCTGCAAACGACGAGGGGTCCCGCTCGGCCAAACCGAACGGGACCCCCGGACGGTTTAGCAGGTTGGTGACCCGGCTGCAATCGTCACAAATCACCGGGGTGCGGCGCGAGGCCGCACGAGGGCATGGTAGGGCCCCCCTGTGACGGTGTAAAGCCCCCTTCTCGCCTTCGCGCAGCGCACGGGTGCGCCGCATGTTCGCCGTTGCATGGCCCGAAGCTGCGCCTAATCTTCCCTTGGGGACGAGCCGGCTCCGTTCCCGCGGCGCCGACGCGAAAGGGAGACAGGGTCGATGAACGCCGAACTGCGTGGCGCGCATGCGCCGACGGGAGAGGCCACGCCCGGGGCCAAGACTCCCGCGTCCCGCCAGGAGGCATCACCCGAAGTGCTCCTCGAGCACTACAAGGTGATGATGGAAACCTTCAGGCATCACACAGACATCTATCTGAAGGCGTTTGCGCTCTACCTCGCGATCATCGGGACGAGCGCCGGCTTCGCCTTCTCGGAGGGGGCCGCCGAGCGTCGGACGGTCCTGCTCGCGTTCCTGTCAGGCGTGTCGGTGCTCAGCGTACTTGCAAACGCGGTCGTGTTCCGATCGGGGAACCAGGTCGAAGTGCGGCTCAAACAGCTGCGGGAGCAGTTGGGTGTGGACCCCTGGCCACTCGCGCCCGTCCGCACGTTAGTGGCCTTGATCATGGCTTTCTCTGCGGTGGTCGCCGTCGCTGCAGGCTGGCTGGCACGGCCATGAGACCATAGCGCGGCCCTGGAGCGAGCGATGGTTGGGACCGTGGCGATCACCGATCCGGCGTGGTATCGCGTTCTGCGCGAGTCGGGTTTCGACGAGGTAAACTTCTGGAAGCCCTCTGCTCGGCAGGCGTTCAAGGCGGACGAGTTCTCCCCCTTCTTCTTCAAACTCCCGAAGCCGCACTACGCCATCTGCGGCTTCGGATTCTTCGTGCGTTTCGCCACGCTGCCGGTCTGGCTCGCCTGGGAGACGTTCGGCCGGGCGAACGGATGCGAAAGTCTAGACGAACTGGAGGACCGGATCCGTCGCCACAGGGAGCGTTTCCGCTACACCCCGCGGCCCGGTTCGCGTGACAACGAGATCGGCTGCATCGTCATCATGAACCCGATCTTTCTGCCCGAAGACCGCTGGGTCGCGCAGCCAGTGGATTGGCCCAAGCACGGCCAGCGCCCGAAGCGCTACGACCTCACCCGCGGGGAGGGGGAGCGGGTGTGGCGCGAGTGTCTCGAGGCCGCCGAAGCGATGGTGCCGCCGCGTGTACTTCGCGAGACCACGTCGGCCGACGGGGAACGGTACGGTGCTCCGTGGTTCGCCCCGCGGCGTCTCGGGCAGGCCGCCTTCCGCATCGCCGTTACGGAGGCCTACGAACGGGCCTGTGCCCTGACCGGAGAACACTCCCTTCCTGTGCTCGAGGCGGCCCATATCCGGCCCTACGCACGGGGCGGCGTCCATGAGGTGCCCAACGGACTGCTCTTGCGGGCTGACCTCCACAAGCTTTTCGACCGGGGTTACCTGACGGTGACGCCCGATTACCGAGTGCGTGTCAGCGCACGGCTTCGCGAGGAGTACGACAACGGGCGGACCTACTATCCGTTGGACGGCGCCCGTGTGCGCGTGCCCGAAGACCGGGCGGCCCGCCCCGATCGTGCGCTCCTCGAATGGCACAGTACCGAGGTCTTCGCGGCCTGAAGTTCCCCCCGCTGAAACCTCCCCCCGAATACATCCGTAGGCGATGTATCGAGCGCGGAGCGTGACGCGCCGCGCCGCGTGCCGCACCCGCGGCCAAGCCTACGGAGGCTGTTCGGTCATGAGCGATCGTCGATCCAGGGCCGCCCCCTCCACGCCCTCCGAGGCCGCCGCCGACCTCGACCGCGTGCTGCCGCTCAGTCCGGTGGCGTTCCACATGCTGGTGGCGCTGGCCGAGGGGCCCCGCCACGGCTACGCGATCGCCCGCGAGGTCGAGGCGCTCACCGAGGGGCGCCTGAGCATGGGACCGGGCACGCTCTACGGGTCGCTGCAGCGCATGCTCGAGGCGGGCCTGATCCGCGAGGCGGCTACGCCCGACGACGCTCGCGGCGGGCACAGTGGGCGCCGGCGTTACTACGCGCTCACGCCGCTCGGCCGTGAGGCGCTGGCGGCCGAGTCGGCGCGGCTGCTGCAGGCGGCGCGGTTGGCGCAGGTGCGGCTGGGCGGCGCATGAGCACGCGCGACCCGGCCCGGGCGTTCTACCGGGCGCTGATCCGGCTCTATCCGCGGCCGTTCCGCA
>RFGQ01000635.1 GCA_003695865.1 Gemmatimonadota bacterium
CCGGCGTCCACCGCGACGAGCGTACCGCCCGCTCGTACCCACTCGAGCAGGCGCTCGCGGCCGCGCTCGCCCAGTTCTCGGGCCACGCCGCCGCCCGAGGGCACCACGATCACGTCGTAGACCGAGAGGTCGAGCGACGGCAGCGACGAGACCAGCACGGCGTCGAAGGGCAGGCCCAGGCGCCGCTCCAGGAAGAACCGGTGCGCCCCGAACGAGTTCGACGAGGTTCCCTCTCCGGCGAGCAGCGCCACGCGGCGCGCGCGCAGAATGCCGTTGCCCTCGGTGCCCAGATCGGGGCCCCCTTCCGTGAACCCCGTGCGGACGGGCACGACGCGGCCCGCCAGACCGGCCCGCTGCACCCGCCCCTCGAGGTCGTCGTTGCGCCCGCGGGGCAGGAACACGGCGCCGTGCGCGTAGTGACGGCCCGCCAGCGTGAAGGTGTCGGCCAGCGCGTAGGCGCGTCCGCCCTCCCTCAGGAACGCGACCAGGGCCGGCGCGTCGCGCAGGCCGGCGGGCAGCAGGTACCCGAAGCGGGCCTCCTCGGCGCCGCCCGCCGCAGCGGCGGGAGCGGGAGCGCCCGCAACCGACGCCTCGAGCACGTCCGTCCAGGGCGAGGCCGGATCGCCGCTCGCAAGGCCTGCCTCGACGGGCGTGAAGCTCCCGCGCAACCGTCCGCGCACGGCGTGCGCCTCGACGCCGAACGCGTAGGGCAGCGACCAGGCGCTGATGTCGTACGAGAAGGTGGCATCGAGTTCCACCTCGGCCTGCAGCAGGGTCGCCGCCAGCCGACCCCGCGGCTGCCGCATGCGCACCAGGTACGTGCCCGCCGGGAAGCGGTCGCGCTCACCGAAGCCCTCGTGCGGCGCGGCGTCCACCTCGAATCCGTCCTGTGCGCGCTCGACCTCGATCCCCTGTGCCAGGAGCAGGTCGACGAGCGCCTCCGCGGCCTGCGGGTCCGCGCCGGGCACGAGCAGCACGTCGGAGAGACCCTCGTCGATCCGGCGGTGGAAGTCGGCGTAGCCCCGCATGAGGTCGGTGCGCCCCTCGGCGGCGGTGCGGACCGTGGTGAGCCCGGTCACGCGGTGGTGCGTGGCGCGCTCGGCGAGCGTCAGCACCGTGCCGTCCTCCCGCTCCACCGCCCGGCCGGCGAAGCTGTGCCCGGCCTGCTCGTAGGTCATGCCGATCGCGCCGGTCAGCGAGGGCCACGAGTCGCCGTACCCGGGATAGAACAGGTCGAAGCCCTCGGCCGTGTAGTACAGCCATCCGCGGGCGTCGAACGCCTCCGCGTTCGCCCGTCCGAAGCGCTCGCCCCAGCGCAGGATGTGCTCCGGGTAGAGCGGCGAGATGGGCGGCGTGGCCGGGAAGAAGAAGTACGACGAGTTGTAGAACATCTCGTGGAAGTCGACGTGGACCTGCGGATTCCAGCGGCGCCACGTCTCCAGCCGCGCCCGCGTCTCGGCCTGGCTCATCCAGGTCCAGTCGCGGTTGAGGTCGAAGAAGTAGTGGTTGGTGCGGCCGCCCGGCCACGGCTCGCGATGCTCCCACGCCTCCCGGTTGGGATTGGCGCGCGGGCCCGCCGCCTGGCGGTAGAACGACACGTAGCGGTCGCGGCCGTCCGGATTGACGACCGGATCGATCACCACGACGAGCGAGTCCAGGGCTCCCGCCGCCTCGGGCGCCCCGCGGGCCAGGTCCCAGGCCGTCCACATGGCGGCTTCCGACGACGAGCTCTCGTTGCCGTGCACTCCGTACGACAGGTAGACGACCGCCGGGATGTCGGCGATGATCGCCTCGGCGCGCGCCGGCGGGGTGTCCGGGTCGGTGAGTTCGGCGTTCGCCTCGAGAATCTCGTCCAGCCGGGCCAGGTTGGCCTCGGACGCGAGGACCACCTGGACGAGCGGCCGCCGCTCGTACGTCTCGCCGTAGCGCACCACGCGCACCCGCGGCGAGGCGGCCGCCAGCGTCCGCATGTAGTGCACCACCTCACGCGCGTCGGTGAAGCGTTCGCCGATTCCGTATCCCAGCACGTCTTCCGGCGAGGGAGGCGCCTGCTGCGCCAGGAGCTCGCCGGCGCCGAAGGGCCCCGTCAACAGGACCGCGGTGAGCGCGAGGAGGAGTCGTGCCCCGGCGCGCGAACGGGCGCGGGAGGCGTTCGTCGTGTGCCGCAGCAGGAGAAGCTTCATCGTGGTGGCCGCTTCGAGAGGTCGACGAGGCGCGCCCGCGGACGCGCCACGGGCAGGGGCGGCCAAGCTATCGGCCCGCCCGGCCCGTCAGCAAGCGGCGTCGCTTGACCCTGCCGCCGGCCCACGTGAGCTTCCGGCCATGCCGATCCTCAGCGCGCTCCTCGCCGCCCGCTTCGCACCCGCCGGGCCCCGCCGTACCGGGCCCGGCCGCCCGGGCCCGCTCACCCGGGGGTCGCTTCGGCCGGCCTCCGTGGTGCTCGTGCTGGCGCTCGCGGGCTGCTCGGGAGGGGCCGAACCCGACGCGGCGCCCCCACCCGACCTGATCGAGCGCGAGGTGTTCGTGGAGACCTTCGTGGACCTCAGGATCGCGGCGCTCGACAACCCGGCGTGGGTCATCACGCCCGCCGAGCGCGACAGCGTGCTTGCCGCGCACGGCGTCACCGCCGAGCAGATCGAGCAGTTCGTGCTCCACCACGGCCGGGACGTGCGCTGGATGCGTGAGCTGTGGGACGAGGTCGACGCCCGCATCCTCGAGCGACTGGCCCCCGACACGGACAGCGCGGGCGGCGGCTGATCGACGGCGGGGGGACCGCCGAACGATCAGGCCTTCGCCAGCTCCGCCAACCGTGCGCGCAGCGCCGCCTCCTGCTCGCGGGCGCACACGAAGAGCAGCTCGTCTCCCGGCTCGATGCGCGCTTCGCCTCGCGGCACGAACGCCCGCCCCGCCCGGCGCACCAGAACGATCAGCGTATCGGGCGGCAGGCCCAGCTCGCGCACGGTGCGGTGGGCGGCCCTGCACCGTTCCGGCACCATCCACTCCACCTGGGCGGTCTCGTCGACGAGCGGCGGGCGGGCGTCACCGGCTTCCATCAGGCGCCTGTGTTCCTCGGTGAGCGTGCGGAACGCCCAGCGCATCTCG
>RFGQ01000636.1 GCA_003695865.1 Gemmatimonadota bacterium
CCGAGCACCGGGGCGAACGCCGCGACCCGTCGGCCGTGCCCCCGCGCGAACGGGTCACGCAGTTCCGCGGCGTCGACCAGACGACCCGCCGCCTCGACCACCGCGCCCCAGGCCCGCTCGGCCCGCTCCCGCTCTTCGTTCGAAAGCACCCGCTCCTGCGTACGCCGATTGATCAGCCGATCCCGCCTGGCCAACACGTCGACGAGCTGGCCCCGCAGCTCGGGCATGCCGAACGGCTTGAACAGGTAGCGGTCGGCTCCGGCGCGAAGGGCCTCGGCGGCCGCGTGCGCGTCGCGTTGCCCCGTGAGCACGATCACCTGCGTTGCGGGCCAGCGTGACTTCACGGCCGCGACCAGATCGTGTCCCGACGCGTCGGGGAAGCGGTCGTCGGTGATGACCACGTCGAAGTCGGTGCCCAGTCGCTCGACCGCGGCGCGCACGCTGTCGGTTTCGACCACCGCGAACCCCTCGCGGTTCAGGTAGGTGGCCATGAGCGCGCGCACCTGCGGTTCCTCCTCGACGAGCAGCACCTGGCGGCCCGAGCCGAACACGGTGATCTGGTGGGGAAGCAACGTGACGGGCGGCCGGCTCTTGCCGAGTTCCTCCGGCGGACGCGGATAGTCGTCGGGGGCGGGCTCGTCCTGGGAGGGGTCGTCGAACACCGTGGGCGTCGGCGGAGCGGCCTCCAGCAGGGCCCGGCCGAACAGGCGCACGCAGTTGCGCCCCTCGCGCTTCGCCCGGTAGAGGGCGTGGTCGGCCGCCGCGAGCAGTTCGTCGGGCGAGCGCATGCTCGGGTGATAGGCCGCAACGCCCGCGCTCACCGTAAGCGGGCCGCGGCCGAGCTTGCGCGAGCGCAGCGCCGAGCGCACCCGTTCGGCGAAGACCATGGCGCCCTCGGCGTCCGAGCCGGCCAGGATTGCGAGGAACTCCTCGCCCCCGAAGCGCGCGGCCAGGTTCATGCGGCGGGTCGTCGTCGCGAGGATGTCACCGAAGATGCCCAGCGCTTCATCCCCGGCGGGATGGCCGTAGCGGTCGTTGTATTCCTTGAAGTTGTCGAGGTCGAAGAGGACGATCGACAGCAGACGCCCGCGCTGCGCGGCGGCGAATTCGTTCTCGAGGAAGAGCCGCGCGTGGCGCCGGTTGGGCAGGCGCGTGAGGGCATCGGTGTAGGCGAGTCCTTCGACCTCGGTGCGATCGCGGTGCAGACGCTCCGCCAGCGCGCCGATGCCCAGTGCGATCGCCACGTAGAAGGCCACCACACCGAGCAGCGTGTCGGGGACCCGCAGCACCCAGAGGGCGGCGAGCACCTGGGTGATCGAGAGCACCGCCATGCCCAGCGCGAGCGCGGTGGCGACCCCTTTCCAGCCCCGGTAGTAGGCGAACAGAAACGCGGGCACGAGCGCCAGCAGCCAGAGCAGGGCACCGTATTCGCCGAGCGCCTCGGGGAACGCCAGCGCCCCCGTCACCGGCACCATGAGCGCCGCCAGCGAGAGCCAGAGGGCGCGCGCGGGCACGCGGGGGCGTTGGGGTTCGCTGGGCTGCGCGTTGGCCAAGGGCCGTCCTCGTTGCTGGGCCGCCGGCGGCCCCTTAGTCTGGGGCGAACCGGAATCGGTCTGAATCTGTCTTCAATCTGGGGAGTCGAGGCGCATGCATCCATCCCGTGATGCGGCTGCGGGCCGCGCCGGCGCGGCCGCGCCGCGCGTCGAATCGATCTGGATCGCCGACCGGGCGGGCGCGTCTCCCCGGCAAGTATCGGACGCCGAGGCACGTCCTGGAGTGGGCATCGTCGGAGATCGCTACGCCCGGGGGGCCGGGAGCTGGCAGACGCCGGGCCGCTGGAGCGAGGTCACGCTGGTCGCGGCCGAGGCCGTGGAAGAGGCGGCCCGGACGCTGGGGGTCAGCCTGGCGCCCGAGTCCCTGCGGCGCAACCTCGTGACCCGGGGCGCCCAACTCGGCCGCCTCATCGGGGTCCGCTTCCGTGTGGGCGAGGCCGTGCTCGAGGGCGAGCGGCCCTGCACGCCTTGCCGACCGCTCTCCGAAGCGCTCGGCGTCCCCGAGTTGTACCAGGTGCTGGACGGAGGGCTGAGGGCCCGCGTGATCCGGGCAGGCACCCTGCGGCCGGGGCCCATCGAGGTGCTCGAAGCGGTCGGATCGGCCGACGCGCGCACCGCGCCCACCTCGTGAGCCGGCTCCGGCCCCGACATCCGCCCCACGGGGCCGCGCGCCGCCGCGGTCCTGCCTTACACCCCCAACCCCCCGAGGTCATGCCCGCTCCCGCGCCGCACCTGCACGCCCTCCGCCGCTCCGCGCTCGCACTCGCGTCGCTGTGCGTCCTGTTCCCGTCGGCCGTCACCGCGCAGTCGGTCGAGCCCGAGGCGCTGCGCTCGCTCGAGCCCCGGTCCATCGGGCCGGCCGGCATGAGCGGCCGCATCGCCGCCATCACCGCGCTGCCCGACGACCCGGACGTCGTCTACGTAGGGGCCGCCACGGGTGGACTGTGGAAGTCGACCAACGGCGGCCAGACCTGGCGTCCCCTGTTCGACGAGCAGCCGGTGCTCGGCGTCGGCGCCGTCGCAGTGAGCCCCTCGCACCCCGACATCGTGTGGGTGGGCACCGGCGAGGGGAACCCCCGCAACTCGGCGGGCGTGGGCGCGGGGGTCTATCGGTCGCTGGACGGGGGCGAGACGTGGACTTTCCTGGGTCTGGAGCACTCCGAGCGCATCCATCGCATCGTGCTCGACCCCTACGACCCGGACGTCGCGTTCGTGGGCGTCATGGGTCCGGCCTGGAGCGACGGAGAGGAGCGGGGTGTGTACCGCACGCGGGACGGCGGCCGCACCTGGGATCGGGTGCTCTACGTGGACGAACGTACGGGCGTGAGCGATCTGGTGATGGATCCCCGTAACCCGCGCACCCTTTTCGCCGGGATGTGGGAGTTCCGCCGCGAGCCCTGGTTCTTCACCTCCGGCGGGCCGGGCAGCGGCCTCTACGTGAGCCGGGACGGCGGCGACACCTGGCGCCGCCTCGGCCCCTCAGACGGGCTCCCCGAGGGCGAGCTGGGCCGCATCGGGCTCAGCGTGTACGCCGCCGACCCCGACATCGTGTACGCGCTGGTCGAGGCGCGCCCGAGCGTGCTGTTGCGCAGCGACGACGGCGGCCGCTCGTGGCGTACGGTGAACCGGGGTGGCCGCCAGGTGGCGCCGCGGCCGTTCTACTACACCGATATCCAGGTGGCCCCCGACAACGAGCTGCGCATCTACAACCTCCACTCGCGGCTGCAGGTGTCGGAAGACGGGGGGCGCTCGTTCCGCACGATCGGCCGCGGCGTCCACTCCGACTTCCACGCGATCTGGATCGCCCCGAACGACCCCGAGCACCTCTACATCGGGACCGACGGCGGGGTGTTCGTGTCGCGCGACCGCGGCGAGCACTTCCGGATGATCGACAACCTGCCCGTGGGTCAGTTCTACCATGTCTCGGTGGACGACGACGTGCCGTTCAACATCTACGGGGGGATGCAGGACAACGGCTCGTGGAAGGGACCGAGCGACGTCTGGGAGAACGGCGGCATCCGCAACTACCACTGGAAGGAAGTGGCGTTCGGCGACGGCTTCGGCACGCTCGTCGATCCGCTCGATCCGGCCTACGGGTACGCGATGTCGCAGGGCGGGGGGTTGGTGCGCTTCGACGTGCGTACGGGCGAGCGCAAGCGCATCCGCCCCTGGGCGCCCGACTCGGTGACGCTGCGCTTCAACTGGAACGCCGCGATCGCGACCGACCCCTTCGACGTGGGGACCGTCTACTACGGAAGCCAGTTCGTGCACAAGAGCCCCGACCGGGGCGACTCGTGGCAGATCATCTCGCCCGATCTGACGACCGACGACCCCGACAAACAGCGTCAGCAACAGAGCGGCGGCATCACGCGTGACGCCACAGGGGCCGAGAACCACACCACCATCCTCACGATCGCGCCCAGCCCCGTGGAGCGAGACGTGATCTGGGTGGGGACCGACGACGGCAACGTCCAGGTCACCACCTCGGGCGGCGGCTCGTGGACCAACGTGCGAGAGCGCATCAAGGGCGTACCCGAGGGCACGTGGGTGCCGCACATCGAGGCCTCGAAGTTCGCGCGGGGCAGCGCCTTCGTCGTGTTCGAAGACCACCGTCGGGGCAACTGGGAGCCCTACATCTACCGCACCGACGACTACGGGCGGAACTGGGAGCGCATCGCCGACGACGACGACCTGCGCGGCTTCGTGCACACGGTCGAGCAGGACCCCGAGGCTCCCGGCCTGCTGTTCGCCGGCACCGAGTTCGGCCTGTGGGTGACGCTCGACGGGGGCGATCACTGGTTTCCCTGGACCTACGGCTTTCCCGCCGCCCCCGTGCGCTCTCTGGTGGTCCACCCCCGCGACGCCGACCTCGTGATCGGCACGCACGGGCGGGCGCTGTGGGTGCTGGACGACATCCGGCCCCTGCGGGCGCTGTCGCTCGACCCGACCCTTACGCGGCGGCCCGTTCACGTCTTCCGTCCACCCGTGGCCTACGTGCGGCGCACCGCACAGGTGGACGGCTATCACTTTCCCGCCGACGCGATGTTCTCGGGCGCGACGCGGCCGCGGGGCGCGCTGGTGAGCTTCTGGGCCGCCGCGCCCGAGGCCGACTCGGCCACGGTGGAGATCCTGGACGAGACCGGTGCGACGCTTCGCCGCTGGCGGACCGGGGTCGGGGCCGGCGTCAACCGCTTGGTGTGGGATCTGCGCGAGGCGCTCCCCGAAGACGCCCGGGCAGTGGGCGAGGATCCGGAAGACCTGGCCTCTCCCGGGGCCGAAGTGCTGCCCGGTCTGTACACGGTGCGGGTGTCGCTGGACGGCGCCGAGAGCGAGGGGGTCGTCGACGTACGCCCCGATCCGCGGGTTCACGTGTCGATGGACGACCGGCGTGCCCGCTACGAGGCGGTGCGCCGCTCGATCGTGCTGAACGCCCGCATCGGCGCGCTGCAGCGTACGGCCCGCCGCGTGCGCGAGGCGCTCGACGAGGTGGGCGAGTGGCTCGACGGGAGCGACGCCGACCCGGAGGTCGTGCGCGCGGTGCGCGGGGGACTGCGGGAGCTTCGCCGGGCGTTGGGCGAAGCGGCTTCGTTGACCGAGGTACAGCGGTTCCGACGCGGGCTGTTCGGGATGGCGAGTACCTACGACCGGCCCACCGAGGGCGAGCGACTCGACCTGCAGCGCACCGCCGAGGCGCTCGACCGAGCCGTGGAGCGCATGAACACCTTCCTCGCGGTCGACTACGCGGCGTTCGTCGAGCGCGTGCGGGCGGCGGGGATCGACCCGCTGCCGCACATCCCCACGCTGCCGCGATGAGGCGCGAACCGGCCGTAGGCCAGTCGTAACATTCGGAGGCACTCATGACGACGTTCTCAGCCCTCGTGCGCCGCCTCGGGACCCTGGCGCTCACGTCGGTGCTCGTGTGGGCGGCCGGCGCCTCGGCGCCCGCGAGTGCCCAGACGGTGCGGGCCGAGCATCTCGCGGCCCTGCGCGCCCGCTCCATCGGGCCGGCCGGCATGAGCGGCCGTGTGGCCGCCGTGGCCGTCGACCCGAGTGACGGCCGCCGCGTCTTCGTGGGTGCGGCCACGGGCGGCGTGTGGCGGTCGCTCGACGGGGGCCTCACGTGGCAGCCGGTGTTCGACGACCAGCCGGTGCTGGGCGTGGGAGCGGTCGCGGTCTCGCCCGCCAACGCGGCCGTGGTCTGGGTGGGTACCGGCGAGGCGAACCCCCGCAACTCGGCCGGCGTCGGCGCGGGGGTCTACCGCTCGCGGGACGGCGGCGAGACCTGGGAACTCACCGGCCTCGAGCGGTCCGAGCGCATCGCGCGGGTGTTGCCCCACCCCCGCGACGCCGACGTGGCCTACGTGGCGGCGCTGGGGCCGGCCTGGAGCGACGGGGAGGAGCGCGGCGTGTACCGCACGCGCGACGGCGGCCGCACCTGGGAGCAGGTGCTCGTGGGCGGCCCGCGCACTGGAGCGGCCGACCTGGTGATGGACCCGTCGAACCCGGACCACCTGCTCGCCGCCATGTGGGAGTACCGCCGCGAGCCCTGGTTCTTCACCTCGGGCGGTCCGGGGAGCGGGCTCTACCGGAGCCTCGACGGGGGCGACTCGTGGACCCGCCTGGGCCCCCAGCAGGGACTGCCCGAGGGTGAACTGGGCCGCATCGGCCTGGCCTTTGCACCCTCCGATCCCCGCATCGCCTATGCGCTCGTCGAAGCCGAGCGCAGCGTTCTGCTGCGCTCCGAAGACGGCGGGGAGCACTGGCGACTGGTGAGCGACGAGCCGGGCATCGCGCCCAGGCCGTTCTACTACGCGGACCTGCGCGTCGACCCCCAGAACGAGAACCGCCTCTACAGCCTGCACTCCGTGCTGCAGGTGAGCGAGGATCAGGGGCGTACGTGGCGCACGGTGGTGCCCAGTCAGGTGGTCCACGGCGACGTTCACGAGCTGTGGATCGACCCCGCGGACGGGCGCCGCATGATCATCGGCAACGACGGCGGCATCGCCTTCACCTACGATCGCGGAGCGCACTGGCGCTTCGTCGAGAACCTGCCGCTCGCCCAGTACTACCACATCAGCGTGGACGACGCGGTGCCGTTCAACATCTACGGTGGCCTGCAGGACAACGGCTCGTGGTACGGACCGATGACGGTGTGGGAGAGCCGGGGCATCCTCAACGCGCACTGGCGCCGCACCGGGGGCGGTGACGGGTTCGCGTCGTTCGTCGATCCGACGGACCCGCGCTACGGCTACAGCATGTCGCAGCAGGGCCGCCTGCAGCGTTTCGACAAGGTCACGGGCCGGCGGGTGCCGATCCAGCCCGTCCACCCCGACGGCGTGCCGCTGCGCTTCAACTGGAACGCGGCGCTCAACGTGGATCCGTTCGACCCGGCCGTGCTCTACCTGGGCAGCCAGTTCGTGCACCGCACGCGCGACCGCGGGGCGAGCTGGGAGATCATCAGCCCCGACCTCACCACCAACGACCCGGCCAAGCAGCGCCAGGACGAGAGCGGCGGTCTCACCCTCGACGCCACGGGGGCCGAAAACCACACCACGATCCTCACGATCGCGCCGAGCCCACTCGAGCGCGGGGCCATCTGGGTGGGCACCGACGACGGCAACGTACAGCTCACGCGGGACGACGGAGCCAGTTGGACGAACGTGGCCGACCGCATCCCCGACATCGCGGCCGGCGGATGGGTGGCGCACATCGAACCGTCGCGCGCCGCGGCGGGCCGCGCCTGGGTCGTGTTCGACGATCATCGGCGGGGCGACTGGACGACGTGGGTGTTCCGCACCGACGACTGGGGCCGCTCGTGGGAGCGCGTGCGCACCGAGGGCGTGCGGGGCTTCGCGCACGTGATCCGCGAGGACCCCGATGACGACCGCGTGCTCTACCTGGGCACCGAGTTCGGACTGTGGATCAGCCTCGACGCGGGGCGGCAGTGGCTGCCGTTCCGTCACGGCCTTCCCGCCGTCCCCGTGCGGGACCTGCGCGTGCATCCCCGCGACGGCGACCTGGTGGTGGGCACGCACGGGCGGGGGCTCTACGTGATCGACGACATCCGCGCGCTGCGCGGCCTGGCCGGGCCCGCGCCCGAACGGGCGGCGGCGCTCTTCGAACCGGCGCCGGCGATCCGCTACGTCGTGGCCGAGGCCATCGGCTACCGCTCGACGGGTCACACCATGCAGATGGGCGAGTTGCGGCCGCGGGGCGCGCTGCTCACGTACTGGTTGGATCCCGACGTCGAGGGTCCGGTGCGCCTGGAGGTGGCCGACGGAGAAGGCCGTACCGTCGCGCGCCTCACCGGGCCCGGCGGGGAAGGACTGCACCGTGTGGTGTGGGACCTCCGCGAGAGCGGCGGTCCCGACCGCGGGCGCGGGCTGGAGGTGCCGGCCGGCCGCTACCGGGTGAGCCTGCGGGCGGACGGGGGCCTCCGGGACGAGCGCACCCTCGACGTGCTGGACGATCCCCGCGAGCCCATCGACGCGGACGCGGCCCGGGCGCGCATCGCGTTCCTGCGGGAGGCTGCCGAGGTGGAGCGGGCTCTGGGGGCGGCCGACGCCCGCCTGCGCGCGTGGGAGCGGGCCGCGCGGAG
>RFGQ01000061.1 GCA_003695865.1 Gemmatimonadota bacterium
CCCGGCCCGCCGCCCGCCAGAACCCTGCCCCGGGGGGTGGTGTTCCTCTCGGCGCTCGGCCTGGTCGAGGCCGGCCTGCTGGCGGCCGCGGCGTGGTGGCCCGGCCGGGCCTTTCCCGCACCCGGACTGCTCCTCGCCGGGGCCGCCTTCCTCCTTTACCTGCTGGCCGCACTCCTCGTGGCGCGCCGCCCGCACCCGGGCGGGCGCGGCGACCGCGCGCTCTTCGTCCTCGTATGGGGCACAGCGCTGCTCATGCGGGCGGCGGTGGTCCCGGCGCAGCCCGAGCTCACCGACGACTTCTACCGTTACCTGTGGGACGGGCACGTGCAGGTGAACGGCGAGAATCCCTACCGCTACGCACCTTCCGATCCCTCGCTCGCACACCTCCGCACCCCCTATCACGCGCTCATCAACAACCCCGACGTCCCGACGATCTACCCGCCCGTGGCGCAGTTCGCCTTCCTGCTGGTGGCGCTCCTCGGCGGCTCGGTCTTCGCGCTCAAGCTGCTCTTCGTGGCCCTCGACCTGGGCACGGGATGGGTGCTCACACACGTGGCCGCACGTACGGGCCGCGACCCCGTGCGCGTGGGCCTGCTCTACCTCTGGGCCCCGCTGCTCGTTCTGGAGGTGGCGTGGAACGCCCACCTCGAGCCGCTGGGCCTCTTCGCGCTCGCGCTGGTGCTCGCCTGGGCCGGGAGGCCGCTCGCCCAGGGCTCGGCCCTCGCCCTGGCAGCGCTGGCCAAGTTCGCGCCCGCCGCCGCGCTACCGCCACTGCTCCGCAGGGGCGGTTGGCGGCTCGGCGCGGCGTTCGCCGCGGTCGTGGCGCTGCTGTACGTGCCCTACGCCGCCGCCGGTCGCATGCTCTTCGAGGGGCTGGGGACGTTCGCACGCCACTGGCGTTTCCAGGAGGGCGCATTCGCCGTGCTCGAGTGGATCGTGCCGGGCACACTGGGGCCGCGCGTCGCTGCAGGGGCACTCGTGCTGGGCGTGGTCGCCTGGACCGCCCTGCGGCGCTACGACGCCGAGCGTGCGCTGTTCTGGATCCTGGGCGCGGGCATCCTGCTCTCGCACACCGTGCACCCATGGTACGTGCTCTGGACGCTCCCGTTCGCGGCGCTGCGCGCGAGCCGCGCGTTCATCGCCCTAAGCGGGCTCGTACTCCTCGGCTACTGGGGCCTCGAGACCTACCACCAGACCGGTGTCTGGCCGCAACCGCTCTGGGCGCGGCTCGCGTTGTGGCTCCCCGTGTGGTCGCTGCTCGTCGTGGACGCGGTCCAGAAGCGGAAGGCTGCGGCGCGCGCGGCGTAGCTCGCGAAGCTCACCGACGCCGAGCCCCAGGTAGCCCGCGGCGAACAGCACCACGAACGGAAGCGTTCCCCAGAACCCGGCGGTGAGCGCCACGGCCGCATAGCCGAGCTGGACGCCCCCGAGCGCGAGCTTGGCCAGCAGATCGGCGCGCAGCCGCCTGGGCTGGTACACCGAGCGGGGCAGTCCGCCCTTCTTGGGGGTGCGTACGAAACGCGTGTCGCGGGGCCCCACGAGTCCCGACACCACCGCCCGCGAGACCGCGGCCGACAGCCCGATGCCGACCGCAAGCGTCTGCGGCACCGAGCGGAGCAGCCAGCGCCGCGGGCGACCCCGCCGGGCGCCCGCGGCGGCGTAGAACACGAGGAAGGGCACGGTCGCCGCCCCGAACACTCCCAGGTCGAGCCACAGGAAGCGGTCGATGCCCAGGCTCTGGCGGGCCAACTCGGCGGGCAGCAGGAGCAGCCCGAGCAGCAGGGTGAGGGGGTGGGCGACGTGGCCCAGCAGGTGCACGACGGCCTCGGCCTTCACCCGCAGGGGCCAGGGCCCGGCCAGCAGCCGCGGCAGCACCTTGCGCGCGGTCTGCACACCCCCCTTGGCCCAGCGACGCTGCTGCACTTCGAGCGCAGTCACGGTCGACGGGATCTCGGCCGGTACGGCCACGTCGTCGAGGTACTCGAAGCGCCAGCCCGCCATCTGGGCCCTGTACGAGAGGTCGAGGTCCTCGGTGAGGGTGTCGTGCTCCCAGCCGCCCGCGTCCTCGATGCACGAGCGGCGCCACATTCCCGCCGTCCCGTTGAAGTTGAAGAACCGCTCGCCGGCCCAACGCCCGCCCTGCTCGAAGAGGAAGTGGCCGTCGAGCAGCAGGCTCTGCCCCCGCGTCAGCCAGTTCTCGTCAGGATTCAGGTGGTCCCACCGCGCCTGCACCATGCCCACCCGGTCGTCGCGGAACGGCGGGAGCAGGGCGCGGATGAGGCCGGGCGGCGCCACGAAGTCGGCGTCGAGCACCAGAAAGAAGTCTCCCCTCGCCCGCGCCGCCCCGTGCGCGAGCGCGCCCGCCTTGTAGCCGGTGCGCTCGGGCCGTCGGACGTGTTGCACATCCACACCGCGGGCACGCCAGCGGGCCACGCACCGGGCCGCCACTTCGACGGTCGCGTCGGTCGAGTCGTCGAGCACCTGGATCTCGAGCCGGTCCCGCGGATAGTCGAGCGCGCAGGCCGCGTCGATGAGGCGCTCCACGACCGGGAGTTCGTTGTAGACCGGAAGTTGCACCGTGACGACCGGCAGCGACGACTCCTCCCACGGTGTGCGCTCCACGGACCTGCGGCGGCTCGCAAGCCTCAGCAGGTACGTGCGGTGCGCCGCGAACGGGAGCAGCAGGGCCAGCACCAGGGCGGTGGCGCCCAGCACGGCGTGGGCGAGGGCGGGAGTCATCGTGTCGGGTCTATTCGCCTTCCGGCAGTTCGGTGATGTCGGCGTCCCACGTGAAGGCGACCGCGTCGCCCAGGCTGACCGCCGTAGGGCACTTCTGCACGTGCCTCTCCAGCGCCCGATCCACCACTTCGCGCGATCCCGGTGGGATGCGCAACGTGTAGTGCATGTGGATGCGTGTCAGTCGTGGAATACGATCCACGAGCTCGTTGATCCCTTCCACGCGTCCGCGGATCTGGTCCGTGGAGAGCTTCACCCCGCGCGCCTCCAGCGCGCCGTTGAGCGTACCGAGTAGTCAGCCACCCGCCGCGGCCACGATGTAATCGACGGGCAGCGGCATGTCGGGCTCGGCCTCGAGCCCGTAGTAGGTCTTTACGGGGCCGTGCACTCCGAACTCGAGCACCGGCCCATCCTCGATCAGCGCCCTGCGGTGAAGGCCCGTGAGCTTTCCCACGTCGGCCCGCACCACGTAGAAGGGATCGGTCTGGGACAAGGGTTCCTCCCCGTCGTTCGTTCGCGTCGTCACGTCTCGCACCCCTCCCCTTCGAGCGGCTCGAATGCGTGGCAGGCGAGCACCGGAAGCGGCGGATACTTCCTGAGGCGCTCGTCGGTGCGTGCGCGCCTGCACAGCAGGAACACCGACCCGCGCCCCGAGCGCACGACCCGCGCCCAGGCACAGCGGGCGCAGAGTCCCGCGTTGGGCGGGGGTGCAAAGGCCTCGCCGGGCGCTCCACCAGTCATGCTCGGCCGACCCCGCTCACGCCCGGCCGCCCTCCCTCACACGCGCACGCCGAGCACCGCGACCTGCCGGCCCGCGTCGCCCCGACGGTGCGAGTAGAAGCGGTCGTCGCACCGCGTGCACTCGGCCGCCACGCTCACCCGGCCGGCCGGCACCCCGGCCGCCCGGGCCCGCTCCCGCAGCACGCCGCGC
>RFGQ01000637.1 GCA_003695865.1 Gemmatimonadota bacterium
CCACCACGTCGCCCGCGCGCAGGCCCGCGTGGGCGGCGGGCGTGCCGGCCAGCACGTCGGTGACGAGCACGCCGGCCTCAACCCCGAAGTACGCAGCGAGACCCTCGTTCAGGTCGCTCAACTCGGCGCCCCCGAGCAGGTAGCGGCCGGCGAAGCCGGCGGTGAGCGTGCGGGGCACGTACGGTTCGACCGTCGGGACCGCCGGTCGTGCACCTTCGCCTCGCCCGCCTCGCGAGACGCCACCTGCGCGGCCTCCGCGGGCCTCGGGCTTGGTCCGCCCGGTGCGCTCGGCTTCATCACGCCGGGGAGCCTCGGGCCGCGCCGCGGTGCCCCGCGCCCGCTGGTCGGCCTGAGCGCTGTCGGCGCGCGCCGTGAGCTCGAGGCGCTTCAGCTCGTTCAGGCGCCGCTCGACCTCGATCAGGCGGTTCCGCGCGGCGGCGACCTCGGCCCGGGCCGTGCGCACCTCGCGATCGCGCAGCGCAGCCCGTCCGGTGATCCCCCGGCGCTCCAGTTCGACCAGTCGCCGGTCCATGACCTCCTGCGCCTGGGTCGCGAGGATGCGGAGCCGGGCGCGCTCCTGAATCAGTGAATCGGCGTCGGGCGAGCGCAGCACGTACAGCCCGAAGGGTACGTCGTCTTCTCCTCCGAGCCGCGGTTCCCCGGTCCACAGGCGCGTGGCCACCGCACCGTCGCCGCCCACGTCGACCTGCCACCGGGCCTCGGGGCCGGTCACGACTCCCCCGGCCACGCGCCGCCCGTCGGCGGTGAAGAACGACACCGAGCCGTCGCCGACCACCACGCTGTCGGGCCGCAGCACGACCTCGAGGCGTCGGTCCACCTCGGGCGTGTACCCGAGTCGCGCCACGTTGTCGAGCAGGCGCGCGGTCACGACGCCCAGCGAATCGGCCGCACCCGACACTCGGGCTACGACCAGGGACTGAGCTTCGATGTCGGCTGCGAGGGAGTCGAGCCGCTGCGAGAGGACCGCGCGTACCGAGTCGATCTGTTGTGCCACGGTCGGCGAGAACGTGGGCCGCCTTCCCGCCTCGACCACCACCTCCCGGTGGTGGCCGTCCCGCGCCAGGGTGAGGCGGAGCCGTTCTCCCGGGCGAAGCGTGCGCACCGCGTTCATCCACCCGTCGAGCGTGAGCGGGCGGCCGTCGAGGCGCACGACCGTGTCGCCGGGCTGTACGCCCGCCCGGCGGGCCGGGCCGCCCGAAAGGGCCTCGGTGATCACCACACGCGTGGTGACGCGCCCGTCTTCGTGGGAGGTCACGTGCAGGTCGGCCCGCACCCCGAGCCAGCCGGCGCCCGCTTCGGGACGTTGGGCGGCCGCGGGGGCCGCCGCCGCGCCGGCGAGGAGC
>RFGQ01000638.1 GCA_003695865.1 Gemmatimonadota bacterium
GGCGGCGGCCACGGCACAGACGTGCGCGCGGCCGGCGCGGGCGCCCGCCCACCCCTTCGCGTCCCTGGCGCCCGCCGGGCCCGTCCACCGATACCGGGCGTTCCTGCGAATCGATGTCATCGCTGCTCCCGTAGGATCATCGCAGCGCCGCGCCTCAGGCCCGGCGGCGGCGAAAGCTCGCGCCGGCCCAGGGGGTGCGCCACCCCGCCCCGGCCGGGCCACCGCGCACCGGGGTGCGCCCCGTCTGCAGTTCGGCGGGCGCTGACGGAGCGTGGCCGGATGGATCCCGGCCGCCGCCGGGGCGTACGCTGTGGGGAGAGGGCGGTGGGGGCGCGACGCACGAAAGGACGACGCATGGACCGAGTCGAGATCCCGAACCAGGCCACCTATTCGCCCGTCGCGCTCACCGACGTCTTCATCGCGGCGCCCCTCGTGTCGCGGGTGCTGCTGGGGGCCACGCTGCCGGGGCGGATGCTCCAGGCGGTGGCGTTCGGGGCGTACGCCGGGTCGGCTCTGGCCGACTGGATCGCCCGGCAGGACGCCGTGCCGGTCGATCTTGCCGACGTGTTGGGCACCGACCCGGCCGGGGTCGAACCGCTGAGCGACGAGGAGCGTCGTGCCGAAGTGGCCGAGCTGGTCGCCGACCTCAACGCGCGCTACGAGCCCCTCACGCTTCCTCGCGACGAGCTGGCGCGCCTGGTCAACGAGCGACTGACCGACTACCTGGCCTCGCTCACCGGCCAGAGGGTCGAGACGAGTTCCGAGGTCAGGAGCTTCTCGCTGGCCAAGCTCGTGTTCCCCTTCGCGCTCGGGGCCTGCGACGTGCTGTCGGGCGATGTCGCCCTGTTCCGCGAAACGGGCATCTTCGAGCCGCACGTGATCGCCCACGAGTTCTGCCATCGCAAGGGCTACATCCGCGAACTCGAAGCCCAGGTGCTGGCCTACATGGCCCTGTCGACGGCGCCCGAAAACGTGCTCGTCCAGGCCGCGCACGCCGAGCGTCTCCATCGGCATCTGCGGGTGCTCGCGGGCGAGGGGATCGAGGCCTTCCACCGCGAGGTCGACGAGTGTGGTCTGCGTGCCGAACTCACCGCGCAGTTCCACGGCCTGCGACCGCCGCCGAGCGCCTGGGAGCGTGGTGTGTGGACGGTCATGAAACCGCTCTACGAGCAGCGGATGAAGATGACCGGCCAGGGGGGGCTTTCGGACTACGATCGGGGCTTCACCGACTTCGTGGCGCGCCGCGGCTGACGCCTTTCGGAGACATCCCCCGCAGGGGCGTTACCGCCGCTCCCGCCGCCGCCGGCTCTCCCCGACCCCTTCGAACGGTTCCCCCAACGGCGCCGCTCACCGGCGAAGTCGCGGCGCGTTCGGGGGTGGCGCGGGCGTCGCGCCCTCCTACCTTGGGCGCGGCTGACGCGATCCCACCGGACGGAGGCGAGCACTGGGTAGGTTCGAGCGGCTGATCGGAGCCATCGAGCGCGTGAACGAACGGGTCGGCGTGTGGGTGCGCTGGTTGACGCTCGCCATGGTGTTGATCGGCGCGTTCAACGCGCTGGCGCGCTGGGCCACACGGTTCACCGGCTTCTCGCTGGCGTCCAACGCCTACCTCGACCTGCAGTGGAACCTGTTCGCGCTCGTGTTCCTGCTCGGCGCGGCGCACGGCCTGCCCGAAGGCGCCCACGTGCGGGTGGACGTGCTCTACGGCCGCCTGAGCCGCCGGGGCAGGGCCTGGATCGACCTGCTCGGGACGCTCCTGTTCCTGATCCCGTTCAGCGTGGCCATGCTCGTGGTGTCGTGGCCGGCCGTGCGGGCATCGTGGGCCGTGCGCGAGGGATCCCCCGACCCGGGCGGTCTACCGCGCTATCCCATCAAGGCGGTCATCCTGCTCGCCTTCGCCATGCTGGCCGCGGCCGGAGTGGCCTACGCGTATCGCCAGGTGCGGGTGCTCGCCGGGGCCGGCGCCGAGGATGAAGA
>RFGQ01000639.1 GCA_003695865.1 Gemmatimonadota bacterium
ACCAGCATCACGACGGCGTAGAAGAGGAAGACCGTCAGGCCCAGGTAGAGGACCCTCGGGAGAAACAGCCATCCGGTGCGCGCGACCGGCGGCTTGGGCGAGACCACCTCGCCCCACGGCAACCGGGCCCGGGGCAGCTCGGCGACCGCGACGGCGTCGCCCAGGCCACCGGTCACCAGCACCATGACGGCGCCGAGGAAGGCGACCACGAACCCGAGGACGACCCGTGGCCGCTGGAGTCGGGCGAAGGCGTCGATGAAGACCGCGAGTGCGGCCCCGAGCGCCGAGGCCACGCCGATCTGGAGCTGCACTGCCAGCCGGTAGGCGGACAGGTCGGGCGCCCCCAGAATGGCGGCCCCCGTGACCACGTAAGCGGCGGCAAGCACGCACACGCCTCCGAACGCCAGGTGCGTGCGGTCGCGCGGCCTGGGCAACCCGATGAGGGTGTGCTGCACTCCGGCGCCCACCAGGACGCCGGCCGCTACCCCGAGCAGTGCAGGGGTCAGGGCGATCACCGGTCCTCCCGCACAGATCGACGCCGGGCGGGAGGCGGCGAGCCGAACGGATTGTGTGGTCGTTCCGATGCGAAGCCTAACCCCCCCGCCCCACCCCGAACAGCCCGGGGGCCGGCGGTCGCCACCGCGCCGGTCGCCCGCCGGGCCCACGGCCTTGTCCGTCGTCCGTCGGCACAGAACCTTGCAGGACGGCTCCGCCGACCGCGTCGTCGGCGGACCCCACCGCCGCCGCGCACCCCGTCACGGGAGGGACCGCTGGCCACCACCGAACCGTCTTCCCCCTTCGGCGTCACGTCGGAGGTCGCCCCGCTCGAGTGCGTGCTCGTGCACGCCCCCGACCTGGCCCTGCGGCGGCTCACCCCATCGACCTGCCGCGAGTACCTGTTCGATCAGGTGCTGTGGGTGGACCGGGCCATCGAGGAGCACGCCACGTTCGTCGATGCGCTCGTCGGCCGGGGCGTGGAGGTGCTCCACTTCCGCGACCTCCTGCGCGAGACCATGGAGCAGCCCGAAGCGCGGGCCTGGCTGCTCGACCACGCCTTCACCGAGGTACGCTACGGGGTCGAGGCGCGCACGCTGCGCCGTGGGCTCGCCGAACTCGACAGCGACCGCCTGACCACCTACCTGCTCGGCGGCCTCACGCTGGGAGAGGTGCCCTTCCGCGTGGGCGGCCTGCTCGCCGCCTGCCTGGGCCCCGACGACTTTCTGCTGCCGCCGCTGCCGAACCACCTGTTCATGCGTGACAGTTCGTTCTGGATCGGCGAAGACGTCTGGTTGGGCGCCATGGCCAACCCGGCTCGGCGCCCCGAAACGCTCAACCTGCGGGCGGTCTACCGCTTCCACCCGCATTTCGAGCGCGCCCACCCGCGCGCCTGGCGGCCGGTGCACGACCGCAGCGGAGGCGTGGCCACGATCGAGGGGGGGGACGTGCTCGTGGTGAACGAGCACTGCGTAGTGGTGGGCATGGGTGAGCGGACCACGCCCCAGGCCGTCGAGCTGCTCGCGGCGCGGCTCTTCGCGGGCGGCCGGGTCCGCGAGGTGCTCGCGGCCGAGCTGCCGCGCGAGCGTGCGACGATGCACCTCGACACCGTGCTCACCTTCGCCGACCGGGACGCGGTCTGCACGTTCCCGCAGGTGGTGGACCGCATGCGCGTGTGGAGCCTCACGGCCGCACGCGGCGGCGACGGCCTCGCGGTGCACCCCGAGTACGACCTGCTCGGCGCCCTCGCGCGCGTCCTCGGCGTCGAGCGTCTGCGCGTGGTCACCACGGGCGGAGACCGCCTGCAGGCCGAGCGCGAACAGTGGGAGGACGGCAACAACCTGCTCGCGCTCGAACCGGGGGTGGTGGTCGCCTACGAGCGCAACGCCGCGACGAATGCCAAGCTCGAGGCCGAGGGCATCGAGGTGGTGCGCATCCGCGGGTCGGAGCTGAGCAAAGGACGCGGCGGCGCCCGCTGCATGACCTGTCCGCTGCGCCGGGTGGAGCGATGAGGGTCGTCGCCGCGCTCGGAGGCAACGCGCTGCTGCGGCGGGGCGAGCCGTTCACGGCCGGGGCGCAGCGGGCGAACGCGCGCGCCGCCGCCGCGTCGGTGGCGGCGCTCGCCGAGGCGCACGAGGTGGTGGTCACCCACGGGAACGGTCCACAGGTGGGCCTGCTCGCTCAGGGCGCCGGCGCGGCCCTGGCGGGCCTCGACGACCTGGTCGCCGAGACCGAGGGCATGATCGGCTACGTGCTCGAGCAGGAACTGCGCAATGCGCTGCCCGCTCGGGCCGTCGCGACGCTGTTGACGCTGGTGGCGGTCGATCCGGAGGATCCCGCGTTCCAGAACCCGACCAAGCCGATCGGGCCGGTGCTCGACCCCGGCCTGGCCGAGCGGTGCGCGCAGGAGCGAGGGTGGGTGTTGGCGCCCGACGGGGACGGATGGCGCCGCGTGGTCCCCTCGCCCGAGCCAGGCCGGCTGGTCGATGCGGAAGCGATGCGGCTGCTCGCCGACCACGGGGTGTTGGTCATCTGCGGCGGCGGGGGCGGCATTCCGGTGTGCGTAGGAGCCGACGGACGCCTGGAAGGCGTGGAAGCGGTGATCGACAAGGACATGACCGCGGCGCTCGTCGCGGACGCCGTGGACGCCGACGCGCTCCTCATGCTCACCGACGTGGACGCCGTCTACGCCGACTGGGGCACGCCCCGGGCCGTGCGCGTGGAGCGGCTCGGCCCCCACGACGCACCCTGGCTGCGGCTGCCCGAGGGCTCGATGGGCCCCAAGGTGCGCGCGGGACTCCGCTTCGTGCAGGGAGGCGCCGGGCGCATCGCGGCCATCGGCGCGCTGGAGCGCGCGCTCGACACCCTCGAGGGGCGTGCCGGCACGCGCATCGAGCCGGGCGAGGCCGGCGCCGCGCCGCGCGCTCCCGCCTGAACCTCCAACCTGGAATCGCCATGCCGACCCTCATCGCCGCGCCCACCCGCGTGGCCGCCCCGGGCTCTCCGCCGAAGACCATCGACGAATACGTGGGCCGTGTGAACACAGCACACGAGCACGTGAGCGTCGCCCACATGAAGGCGCCGCCCGGCTGGACCGAGCCGGGTCAGCGGCCTTCGTTCGAAGAGATCACGGTGGTGCTGCGCGGCACGCTGCGGGTGGAGTACGAGGGCGGCACGCTGGACGTGTGCGCCGGTCAGGCCGTGATCCAGCGTCCGGGTGAATGGGTGCGTTACAGCACGCCCGGAGAGGACGGCGCCGAGTACGTCGCCATCTGTCTGCCGGCGTTCGCCCCCGACCTGGCGGCGCGCGACCCCGAAGCCTGAGGGGGGCGGCGCGCGATCCCGGAGCCGGATGCGCGCCGCGCCGGCCGAGGCACGCATCTGGCTCGGCGGCCGGGCGCCCCGCATGTTGGCCGGGCGAGCGGGTCGGCGCGCGAGGCCGGGC
>RFGQ01000640.1 GCA_003695865.1 Gemmatimonadota bacterium
AGCGCAAGTCGTGCGGCGGCCGCGTGCGCGCGCGCTCCCCTCGCCCTGCGGAAGCTCGCTCCCGGCGCTTCGCTGCCGGAAAGATCGACGAGCAGGGCGCGGGCACCGCGCCGGCCGATCGTCTCGGCGTGCGCTTCGCCGGCCGGTACGAAGACGGCCTCGCCGGCCGAAACGGCGAAGGCGCCTGCGTCGGCCGCCTGCTCGTAGGCGCCTCCGAGCACCACGACCAACGCGGGCCGCTCGTGGCGATGGCGGGCGAGCCGGGCTCCGGGGGCGAAGGCGAAGCCACGCGCCCGGTGCGCCCCAAGGGCGACGCTGCCCAGCGGGCTCGGCACGGCGTCCAGCGCACCCGGTCTCGTCCGACCCCCGCTCGCTTCGAGCGGCCGCGCGGCGTCGGCCATTCGGATCATGCCGCTCCCCTCCACCTTCGGTCCCCCACGCGCGCCCGGCGTGGGCGCCCCTGCGCGATCCTACGCGCGCCGGCCCCGCAAAGCTTCAACGACCCGGCGCGGTTCCCCGAGCGGAGGGGCCACGCGGGTCCGACGGGGGGACGGCGCCCCCGCGCGGCTCAGCCGGGCTGGTAGCGGGCCGTGCCCTCGAAGCGTGACAGCCCCTCGGGCGAGCGTACCGACATCTTCGGAAGTCCGCGGAGCCCCATCCAGGCGCATCCGTACTCGCCGTCCTTGTTGATCGCCACGAACTTCTCGGGCGGCACGAAGTCGGGATTCACGTTGCGGTAGCGGTCGACGATCATCTCGATGGCGTCCTCGCAGGCCTCCTGCGGGCTGCGCCCGTCGCGCATGCGCATCACGATGTAATAGCTCGCGCAGCTCTTGATGACGTCCTCACCCCGCCCCGTGGCGCCCGCCGCACCCACGGCGTTGTCCACGTACAGCCCCGCCCCGATGATCGGCGAATCGCCGACACGGCCGTCGATCTTCCAGCTCAGGCCGCTCGTGGTCGTCACGCCGGCCACGTTCCCGTCCCCATCGACCGCGAGCACGTTCGTGGTGCCGTAGTGGTGTTCGATCTCCCCCTCGAGCAGGCGCCCCGCCTGCTCGATCGCCTCGTCCGCGCCGCCCGCCGGTGCGCTGCGTAGATGGTCGGGAGGGCCCCAGTCGTCGTCCTCCGAATGGCGCTCCCGCCAGCGCAGGAAGATCTCTCGGGAGCGGGGCGTCATCAGGTCCTCTTCGACGAAGCCGAACGACTTCGCGAATTCGGTGGCGGCACGCCCCACGATCATGACGTGGTCCGTGCGCTCCATCACCAGGCGGGCCACCGAAGCCGGCGTCTTGATGCCCTCGATCGCGGCCACCGCGCCCGCGTTGTAGGTGCGCCCGTCCATGATCGACGCGTCGAGCTGCACCACACCCCGCTCGTTCGGCAGGCCGCCGTATCCGACGCTCGTATCGTCGGGGTCGACCTCGATGACGTTGGCACCGCGCTCCACCGCGTCGAGCGCGGATCCACCCTCGGCGAGAATCGCCCAGGCCTGCCGCATGGCTTCCTGACCGGTCTCGTTCGAATGGCTTGTGATCACCAGGGGCAGGCCCGCCGCCCCGTGCCGGGCCGCCAGCCGACGTCCCTCGGTCGCCGCCCGGGCCAGCCCGGGGAGCGCCCCCGCAGCGAGGGCTCCGGCGCCGAGGCCGGCGCCCACCTGCAGGAATCCACGACGGGAGAGGTCACGGCTCACGATCGATCCTCCTTCAAGGGCCCGCGTGGGGCCGGTCGCGCTCGCTCGAAGGAGGGCAATGTCGGCGGGGGCGGCCACGGGCGCCAGGTAGGGACGGGCAGAGCGAGAGACTGCGTACCGGAGAGTCGGGCAACCATCCCGAAGGGCTGGACGCCGTCCGGGCCTCGCGAGTGCCGCCGCGGCGGGCGCTGACGATGGACTGACGGCCGGACGACGGGCACCCGCAGCGCGGGCGAGCCGCCCTGCGGCCACCACGTGGGTGCGTGCGGGAGGGTCGGGGGGGCGAAGGTGGCCGCCGCGCGCGGACGGCCCGGCCCTCAGACCGGTGCGACCACCTTCCAGCGCGTGCCCTGCGGGGAGTCCTCGAGGATCACACCGCGCTCGGCCAGCTCGTCGCGGATGGCGTCGGCGCGCGCGAAGTCGCGCTCGGCCCGCGCCTGCGCCCGCTCGGCCACCATGCGCTCGATCCACGCCGCGGTCTCGGGATCGACCGAGCGTGTGCGGGCGGCCACTTCGAGCAGGCCGAGCACGGCGTCGAGAGAATGCAGGACGTCGAGCGCCACCGCCGCGTCGGCCGGGTCGGACGGCACGTCGGCCCGGTCGAGCTCGGCGTTGGCGCGGTTCACGAACACGAACACGGCCGCGAGTGCCTGGGCCGTGTTGAGGTCGTCGTC
>RFGQ01000641.1 GCA_003695865.1 Gemmatimonadota bacterium
CCCCCGATGCGGGGGCTCCCCTTCCTGGCGTTCGGGCCCCGCCACCGCGGGCCCGGGGTGCAGGCGCCCGCCCGCAGGCGCCCGTCGCGGTGCCGGCGGCCCTCGGTGCTCATCAGGCGGCCGCCCCGCGGCGCCTTAACACTTCGCACGGGGCGGGGGTCCTGTGTATAGTCGTTGAACGGACCCTGGCCCTTCGGGGCGGTCGTGAAGGAGAGAACCGCAATGAAATCGATGCGACCTCTGACGGGGCTGGCGCTCGCTCTGCTGCTCGCGCTGCCCGTGCAGGCCGATGCGCAGGGGCGCCCTGAGCGCGGAGCGCGCCGGGCGATGTTCGGCCTCGGGCCACAGGTCCAGGCGGCGCTGGAGCACCGGTCGGAGCTGGGGCTCTCTCAGGAACAGGCCGACGCACTCACGGCCCTGCAGGCGGAACTGGAAGAGGTGATGGCGCCGCTCATGGCCGAGATCCGTTCGGCTCGGGAGAGCGGTGACCAAGAGGGGATGCGCTCGACCATGGGCAGGCTTCGCGCCGCGCAGGCTCCACTGCTCGAACGCTTCCGTGAGATTCTCACCGACCAACAGCGTGAGAAGCTCCGGGCCTTCGTGCCCCGAAGGGGCGGCGGGGGCGCATGAGCGGTTCAACACGGTCGCCGGCGGGAGTGTCTGGAAGGGCGTGATCAGGACGACGACGGATGGGGAGCTGGTGCGCCGCGCGCGCGCCGGGGAGGGGCGGGCGTTCGGCGAGTTGATCGGGCGCTACCAGCGGGCGGCGTTCGCCGTGGCGCTGGCCGTCACTGGCAGTCGCGAGGACGCCGAGGACGCGACCCAGGAGAGCTTCCTGGTGGCGCTGGAGCACCTCGAGGACTGTCGGAGTCCGGAGCGGTTCGGGGGCTGGTTGATGACGATCGTGCGCAATCGGTCGCGCAACCTGGTCCGCCGCGAAGCGCTCAGGCAGACCGACCCCATCCCGATCGGTGCGCGCAGCCGTAGGCGGGGGCCGGACGGAGACACGGAGACGGCAGAACTGCGCCGGCGCCTGGAACAGGCGCTCCGCGGGCTGCCGGAGGTGCAGCGCGAGATCGTGCTGCTGCACGATCTGGAAGGTTGGAAACACAGGGAGATCGCGGAGCGGCTCGAGCTTCCGCCGGGCACGGTCCGCTCTCACCTGCACTTCGCCCGCAAGGCACTGCGGGCCGAGCTGGACGGAGAACAGTGGATTCAGTCGATCAGGGAGCGAGCATGAGCGACCCGTGGACGGGGAGGGGCCGGGAGGACCGAGCCGCGCCCGAGGTCGTCGACCTCGTCGGAGTGCTCGACCCCGGCTTCGAAGACGGTGAATACTGGCGGCGCATGCGCCTGCGCATCATGAGCGCGGCGGCGCCCGAGTTGGCGCGTCGGCGCGCCGAGCACGCGACGGTGTTCGAGGTCGTGGAAGGATGGGCGCGCATGCTGGTGCCCGCGGCCGCCCTGGCCGCCGGGCTGGCCGCCCTCATTCTGTTGCGCGACGGCGCACCGGCTACGCGGCCGCTCGCCGTGGACGAGTTCTTGCTCTCGGGCATCGAAGAGCCCGTCCTCTCCGAGTTGGCCAGCCCGTCGGGCGCCGAGGGCGCGGTCTTCGCGTCCGAAGTCCGGTTCTGAGGAGCGCGCGATGAAGGCTCGAGTCATCACGGCCCTGGTCCTCTTCCTCGTGCTGGTTGCGGGGTTCGGGCTCGGCCTGGTGTGGAGCGGCCCGGCGGAGGAGGGTCCGGGCGAGAGCGCCGCGGCCGGCGAGGTCCGTAGCGAAGGCGGCACCGAGCGTGAGGGCGACCGCGACGGCCGACGGCGAAGCCTGATCGTTGAGCGCGTCGGGCTCAGCGCCGCGCAGCAGACTGCGGTCGACTCGATCGTCGAGGTCCACCGCGCCCAGATGAAGGCGCTCGAGGAGGAGTTTCGCCCTCGAGCTCGTGAGATCCTGATGGCGACCCGCGAGGCGCTCCGCAGCGTGCTCGACGACCGCCAGCGGGCACAGTACGACTCCCTGCTGGCCGAGCACGACGCGCGGCGTCGCGAGCGGTCGTCGAGGAAACCCAACCGGTAGCATCATGAACAATCGGAGTCTGATTCGGCTCGGCGTCCTGGGGGCGCTGGCCATGGGGGGGCTCGTGCCTGCGCCGCGGGGCGTGGCGGCCCAGGAGCTTCCGCAGGTACGCCTCGACGAGGCGATCGAGCGGGCGCTGCAGCGATCTCCACAGATGGCGCAGGCCGCCCAGTCGGTGGACAACGCTCAGGAGTCCTATCGGAGCAGCCTGGGCCAGTTCCTGCCCAACATCAACGGCACCACGGGCATGGGGATCCGCTCCTCGCAGCGGTTCGACCCCACCACCGACCGCGTCGTGAGCGGGTCGGCGAACTCGTACAACGCCGGGCTGAGCGGCAACCTGGTCCTGTTCCAGGGCGGACGCCGCTTCAAGGAGCTCACGCGCTCTCGCGCGTCCCTTTCGGCGGCCGAGGCTCGGAGGGACGACCAACGCTTTCAGGTGCGGCTGCAGACCGAGCAGCTCTTCTTCCAGGCGCTTCGCCAGGCGGAGTTGCTCGAGGTGGCCCGCGCCCGCATCGAACAGGCCCAGCGGTCGCTGGAACTCACGCGGACCCGAGCGCAGGTGGGCGAGGCCACGCGCTCCGACACGCTGCGCGCCCGGCTCGAGCTCGTGAACGCGCGCCAGGCCGTGCTGGAAGCCGAAACGGCGCTTCGCAACGCCCGTTTCGCGCTGGGGCGTCAGATCGGTGAGCGGGGACCGGTCGATGCCGTCCCGCCCGACGACCTCGACCCGAGGCCGCTCGCGCTGACGGAGGAGGAGATTCTGGCTCTTGCCGAAGCGCAATCGCCGGGGGTGATCGCCGCCGAGGCGTCGACGCGGGCTGCCGCAGCCGCGGTTTCGTCGGCCAAGACGCAGTGGCTGCCCACGATCTCCGCGTCGAGCGGTTACTCGTGGGCCAACCAGCAGGCGTCGTTCAGCGGCGGTACGACGAGCTGGAACATCAACTTCAGCCTGAGCTACCCGCTCTTCAACCGCTTCCAGCGCGAGACGGGCATCGCCAACGCGCAGTACGCGCTGCGCGTGGCCAGGCTGCAGGAAGACGACGAGCGGTTGGCGGCCCGTCAGGAGGCCGATGCGGCCCTGCGCAACCTCGAGACGGCCGAGCGGGCGATCGACATCGCACGCGAGGCGGTCGCGGTGGCCGAAGAGGATCTGCGCGTGGTGCGGGAACGCTATCAGGTGAACGTGGCCATCATCCTGGACGTAATCACCAGTCAGATCGCCCTGGATCAGGCCAGGGTCGACCTGGTCCAGGCGCGGTACGACTACCTGCTGGCCCGCGCGGAACTCGAAGCGATTCTGGGGAGGGAACTATGAGCGAGGTCATCCGGACCCGCGGACTGACGAAGGATTACGTACTCGGCGCCGAGACGGTGCACGCGCTTCGCGGCGTCGATCTGGATATCGATCGGGGAGAGTTCGTCGCGATCATGGGCCCGTCGGGCAGCGGCAAGTCGACCTTCATGAACCTGATCGGGTGTCTCGATACGCCCTCGGCCGGCGAGTACTGGCTGAACGGGCAGAAGGTGAGTGACCTGGACGACGACGAGCTCGCGCGCGTGCGCAACCGCGAGATCGGCTTCGTGTTCCAGACGTTCAACCTGCTTCCGCGGGCGACGGCGTTGCACAACGTGGAGCTGCCGCTCATCTACGCGGGCGTGCCGGCCAAGGAGCGGCGCCGTAGGGCCGAGGAGAAACTCGAGCTCGTGGGCCTGGGCGACCGTATGGACCACCGGCCGCCGGAGCTGTCGGGCGGCCAGCGCCAGCGGGTGGCGATCGCGCGGGCGCTTGTCAACGATCCCGCGCTGCTGCTGGCCGACGAGCCCACCGGGAACCTCGACTCGGTCACGAGCGAGGAGATCATGAGCGTGTTCGTGAACCTGAACGGCGAAGGCCAGACGATCGTGCTGGTCACCCACGAACACGACATCGCCGAGTATGCCAGGCGGCAGGTGCACCTGCGCGACGGCATGATCGAGAAGGACTTTCTCAACCAACACGCAGGAGCACACGTATGAAGCGGTCGTTTCTGCCGGTGGCCGCGCTCGCGCTGCTACCCTGGGCGGCGGCGTGCAACCGCACCGGTGAGGCCGAGGAGGCGCCGGCCGTCCAGACCGTGCCCGTCGAGCGGGGTGATCTGAACATCACCGCCGAAGCCACGGGTCAGGTGGAGCCCATCCGCAAGGTCGAGGTCAAGTCGAAGGCCTCGGGCGAGATCCTCAAGCTCTACGTGGACGTGGGCGACAAGGTCGAGCCGGGGGCGTTGCTGGCCGAGGTCGACCCGCGCGACGTGCGCAACGCCTACGAGCAGGCCCAGGCCGACCTCGAGGTGGCGCGCGCGCGGATGGCCATCGCCGAGGCGCAGCTCCAGCGCTCGCGGGAGCTGAAGGACCGCGAGGTGATCACCGAGCAGGAGTTCGAGAGCGCGACGCTCGAGTACTCGAACGCTCGGGCCACGCTCGTGAAGGCCGAGACGAACGCCGAACTCGCCGAGCTCAGGTTGGGCGACGTGACGATCCGGGCGCCCATGGCCGGCACGATCCTCGAGAAGAACGTCGAGGAGGGACAGGTCATTCAGTCCGCTTCGCAGAACGTGAGCGGCGGGACGGTGCTGTTCGTCATGGCGAATCTGGACGACGTGCAGGTGCGTACGCTCGTCGACGAGACCGACATGGGCGACCTGAAGGCCGGCATGGAGGCCATCGTGAAGGTCGAGGCCTACCCGGACCGGACGTTCCGGGGCGCCGTCGAGAAGATCGAGCCTCAGGCGGTGGTGCAGCAGAACGTGACCATGTTCCCGGTCATCGTACGGCTCGACAACCGCTCGGGCCTCCTCCGCCCCGGCATGAACGCCGAGGTCGAGGTGCAGGTGGCCCGTGCCACCGACGTGCTCCTGGTGCCCAACAACGCCATCGTGACGCCCCAGGACGCGGGCCCGGCGGCCATGGTGCTGGGCCTCGACCCGGCCGAACTCGACCTGCGTTCACTCTTCCGGCGCGGGCGTGGTGGTGCGGGTGGTCCGGCGTCCGGCGCGGGCGCGGGCGCGGGCGTGGGGGGTGCGGATGGTGAGGCGGGTGGCCGCCGAGCCGCCGCAGCCGGTGGACGCGGAGCCGGCGCGGCCGTACCGGGCGCCACCGCGGCCGGCGACGACGCCCGCGCTGCGGCC
>RFGQ01000642.1 GCA_003695865.1 Gemmatimonadota bacterium
GACGAAGACGAGGAGGACGACGATGATGGACGGAATGTGGGGCGAACTTCGCCAGGCCGTACGCGGGCTCGCACGGCGTCCGGGCTTCTCGCTGGTGGCGGTGCTCACGCTCGGCGTGGGCATCGGCGCCCCCACGGCGATGTTCGGTGCCGTGCGCGCGGTGCTCCTGCGCGAGCTCCCCTACCCCGAGGCCGACCGGCTGGTGACCCTACGCCGCGTCGACGTGCGTGACGGCACGCTCGACGAGGGCATCTCGGCGGCCAATGTGCGCGACCTGGCCCGCGAGGCGACGACCTTCGAGGCGGTCGGGGTCGCCGAGCCGTGGAGCATGGACCTGCTGCGCGAGGGGCGCGCCCAGGCGCTGCGCGCCTGGACGGTCTCGGAGGGCTTCCTGAGGGCGCTCGGCGACGAACCGCATCTGGGCCGCGTCTTCACGGCCGAAGAGTACCTCGCCGACGAGCCCCAGGTCGTCGTGCTCTCCTACGGGTTCTGGGTACGGGAGTTCGGGGCCGACTCCACGGTCCTGGGGACCCCTCTCGTCCTCGAAGGTGCTCCGCGCACTGTCGTGGGAATCCTGAACCCTGAGCACCGCTTCCCTTCCGACGCGCCGCTCCTGCTCCCGCGATCGTGGAAGCCGTGGGACGAGGGCAGCCGCGGCTCGAACTACCTCACGGGCGTGGCCCGTCTGAGGCCCGACGTGACGCTCGCCCGGGCACAGGCCGAAGCGGACCGCCTGGCGGCGACGCTGCGCGAGCGCCACCCCGACACCAACGCCCACGCCGGCCTGCGCCTGACGCCGCTCCGCGAGCACCTCTTCGGCTCCGTCCGTTCCCCGCTCGTCGTGCTGCTCGCTGCGGCGGCCCTGGTGCTGCTCGTAGCCATCACGAACGTGGCCGGCCTGATGGTCGCGCGCGGCCTCGCGCGCCGGCGCGAGTTCGCGCTGCGCGGCGCTCTCGGCGCCGGCCGGGGCCGGCTGTTCCGCACCGTCATGGCCGAGAGCGCGGTGATCGCGGCTCTGGGCTGCGGCC
>RFGQ01000643.1 GCA_003695865.1 Gemmatimonadota bacterium
CTCCCGTCCGAGGGACTCGACCGGCTGCTCGAGCGGGTCCCCGGGCTGCGGCTGGGCGGGCCGTCGTCGATCACGCTGGACGGCGAGCTCGCGGTGTCTCTGCCCAACCCCAACACGCGCGGCGACGCCTTCCTCGACGACTTCGACGCGGCAGACCGTCGCTCGCTCTCGCTGTTCGCCTACGACTGGGCCCGGGGCAGCGCGCCGACCTTCCGCGACGGGGTCGAGAGCGTGCTGCCGCCCGGGCCCGACGCCACCAACGCCGCTGACCTCGTGTGGCAGCACACCTGGGTGGTCGAGACCCCGCAGGGCGACTCGCTGGGGGTGTTCGAGGGCTTCCTCCCCCGGGTGGACATCGACCAGAAGATTCAGTTCGCCGGATCGCAGGTGCGCGAGACCGGCTTGCTGCTCAGCTTCGATCCCGGGGTGCTCGGGGGCGGCCGCCGCGCGTGGCGCTCGATCACCACCACGCTGAGCGCGACCGGCCTGGACCTGTCCAAGAGCGAGTTCCTCGAGTTCTATGCGGCCGGCGGCGAGTCGCTGACCCTGGTGATCGATCTGGGGACGGTGAGTGAGGACGCCGTGTTCGTCGACGCTGAGGGGCGCACGTCGGGGGTCAAGTCGACGGGGGTGCCCTGGGGCCTGGGGCTGCTCGATCAGGAAGCCGATCCGCTGCGCGGCGAGGTGTGGAGCACGGCGCTCGACGAGGTGGGCGTGTGGGGCGAAGACTGTCTGGCCGAGCCCGCCGCCATCTACCGGATCGGCGATCCGCGCGCCAACTGCACGCGCGGCAACGGCCGGCGCGACAGCGAAGACCTGGACGGGGACGGCGCACTCGACCGGCGCGAGCGCTACCTGCGCTTCGTCGTGGAGCTGGACGGGCGCTCGCCCTACCTCGCGCGCACCCGGGACGAGACCGGCACCGAGTTCCGCCTCTACCGCATCCCCATCCGGGGGACGGGCGCGATCGGCGTACCCGGACCCTTCACCGAGGCCGACTTCCGCACGGTCAAGCACATGCGGCTCACGCTCGCCGGTAGCCGCCGCGAGCGCCTCACCCTGGCGCGCATGCGCATCGTGGGTTCGCGCTGGGTGAAGCGGGCGGACTCGGGGGTGCTGACGGGCATCGTGGGCGATACGGCGGCCCTGTTCGGACGCATGGAGGTGGGGCCGGTGAGTCGCCTCACCGAGGGCGCCGCCTATCAGCCGCCGCCCGGCGTGCTCGAGGAACTCGACGACCCGTCCTCGGCCCTGGGCCCGCAGGGCGTGGAGTTCAACGAGAAGGGGCTCAAGCTCTCGTACGTCGACGTTCCCGGCGGCGGTCGGGCCGAGGTGTTCAGTCGCTTTCCTCAGCGGCCGCGCGACTTCCTCGCCTACCGCGAGCTGCGCCTGTGGGCCGTGGCCCCCGAAGGGGAGTGGGGCCCCGACCAGCGCCTGTTCCTGTTCGTGAAAGTCGGCGAGGACGCCGAGAACTTCTATCTGTACCGCACGCCCCTGCCCGGCACGGCCGTGCCCGGTCAGGTGCAGAGCGCCGACTGGTTGCCCGAGGTGAGGGTCGACTTCGGGGAGTGGTTCGACCTTCGGCAGCGCGCCGAAGAAGCGCTCATCGCGCACCCGCGCGGCCCCGGCGATCCGCCGTTGGCCATCTGGGGTTCGGACTCCACCTATGCCGTGGTCCTCAAGGATCGCGCCCGCGCACCCAACCTGGCGGCGGTCCGCGAGATGTCGATCGGGGTGTGGAACGAGCTCGACGGCCCTACGAGCGGCGAGCTGTGGGTGAACGAACTGCGCCTGGGGTCGGCACTGACCGACGGGGGCGTGGCCACCCACGTGGCGCTCGACGTTCAGGCCTCGGACGTGATGCGGACGCGGGTCAGGTTCTCGAGCCGTGGAGGCCAGTTCCGGCAGCTCGAGCAGCGGCCCACCTTCCAGACGGACCGCGCCTTCGACGTGTCGTCCCGCGTGCGCCTCGACCGCTTCGCACCGGCCGACTGGGGGGTTGAGATCCCCCTGCAGGTGACTCACTCGCGCACGGGCGCGACGCCCGACTTCCTGGAGCGCAGCGACGTGCGGGTGGACCGCCTCGACGGTGTGCGAGAGCCGGGCTCGACGCGCACGCGGGTGGACGTCGCCTTCCGCAAGGCCACGCCCACCTCGAACCCGTGGGTCGGGCTGATCCTGGACGGGCTCGAAGCGCGCGCAGGGTACTTTCGCGCGCACAGCACGACGATCACGTCGCGCGCCGAGTCCGAGGGCTTCGACGCGAGACTGGGGTACGGCCGCATCCTTGCGCGGCGCGATGTGGCGCTCGTCCCCGACTTCCTCGAGCCCGTCGTGCGCTGGTTGCTGCCCGCCGGCCTCGAAGACCGCGTGGCCGGCAGCCGCCTGCGCTGGTCGCCCGAGCGCGTGTCGGTTGCGACCACGTACGGACGCGTGCGCGCTCAGGCGCTCCGCTTCGACCGCATCGTCGAGCTGCCGGGCGACACCGCGGTGCGTCCCGTGCGCACCCCGCGAGAGAACCTGCAGAGCGCGGCCGAGGTCGTGCTCCGGCCACTGGCTTCGCTGTCGGGCCGCGTGAACCTCACGACCGTGCGCGACCTTCTGCCGCCCCCGCGGGTGGTGACCGACCCCGACGTGCAGGACCTGGTGCGCGACGAGGTGGTGCGCGCGGTGGGACTCGACTTCGGATGGGAGACCAGCCGCGTGCTGCGCACGAATCTGGACTGGGAGCCCGACCTGGCCGGCTGGCTGCGCGGTGCGGTCTCGGTGCGCACCTTCTACACGTCGAACCGGAACGCCACGTTCGTGGAGCGGAGGGTCGAGGACGGAGACACGGTGCTCGCGCTGGAGCGGGACGTCGACGCCCGCCGCGACTGGAGCGGACGCCTCACCGTGCTGCCGCAGGCGCTCCCCGGGGCCGGGGGCGACACGCCGTGGGCGCGGTTCACGCGCCTGCTGCGCCCCCTCTCGCTGCGCTGGCAGGGCGGCTTGAGCACCCGCTTCAACCGCGACGCAGTGGATCCCGACCTGGGCTACCAGTTCGGGTTCGGAGCGCCCGGACGACGGCGCGTGATCGAGGGCGACACGGCGGCCACACTCACCGACCGTGACGCTTTCTCGGCCTCGGGCGGCGTGGCCCTGGGGAACGTGCTCTCCCTCGACATGGGGTACCGCAGCGCCTCGTCCCTCACGCTCGATACCCGCTCGGACCGCACGGTCGAAGAGCGCACCTGGCCCGACGTGACCGCGCGCCTGGCCGAAGCTCGGGCGCCGGCAGCCGCCCGGCGGGTGCTCGAGCGCGTGGGCCTGAGTGCGGGTGTGCGCCGCACGAGGTCACGTTCGGCGGTCTGGGCCAGCAACGCCGCTTCACCGAAGAGATCCAGGTGCCCATCGAGGTGCGCGTCACGTGGGCCGGCGGCGTGGTGACCAGTTACCGCGCCACCGTGCGTGACGTGGACGGCACCGATCCGACCGGCGACACCGAGCGCGACCGCCGGACCCACGCGTTCACACTCACCGGGTCGCTGCGGCCGCCCGGCGCCTGGGCACGGACGCTGCAGGCGCCGCTCACGGCCTCGATCCTCTTCCAGTACCAGGCCGAACGCCGCTGCCGCGACACCGCCGCGAGCGAAGGTTGTGTGGCCTTCTTCGACGAACTGATCCGCTCCCTCAACCTGCAGCTCGGCACGCGGGTGTCGGACGTGAACCTGCGCCTGCAGCTCACCTACACCGAC
>RFGQ01000644.1 GCA_003695865.1 Gemmatimonadota bacterium
CGACGCAACCTGCTCGTCCTGGTGAACATGGCCCGCACGTACGCGGTCCGGCGTCAAGACAGGGACCTCTACCGCAGCCTGCTCGTGGAGGTGCTCGAGGCCGGCGACATCAACCCCGAGCAGCGCCTCACCAACATGATCGCCAAGCGGCGGGCGGAGCGCTACCTGCGGCAGATCGACGAGAGGTTCCCGCGCTGACTCCCAGCCGAAGAATGAGACCTCGACGGTGCGCCCTGCGGCGTCGCGCGAGGTCGGTTGAATCATCTGCGTTGCTCCCCGTCTGAGGGGGCAGGACCGAGGAAACGAGGAAGAAGAGATGAAACGAGGCCTCTTCATGGTGGTGGTGGCTCTGCTGGCCCTTGCCGCGCCCGTCACGCCCGACGCGGCGACGGCGCAGCAGGCCACGGAGCTGCGGATCGCGACGGTGGCGCCCGGGGCCCCCCCCTGGAGGGGCGTTTCCCGGGGGTGGGACCAGGAGCTGCGGCAGCGCACCAACGGTCAGCTCGGCCTGCGGCTCTACCCAGGCGGCAGCCAGGGGCAGGAGCCGGACTACATCGATAAGATCGGCGCGGGCCAGCTCGACGGCGCCGCGGTCACATCCACGGGGCTCGGGCAGATCGTCCGGCCGGTGCTCGTGCTCTCGGCCCCCGGCATCTTCACTGAGTACGACCAGCTCGACCGGGTGCGCCGGCGCCTCGCCCGCCGCTTCGAGCAGCAGTTCCACAACAACGGCTACGAGCTGCTCGGCTGGGGCGATGTCGGCAAGGGCCGCCTCTTCTCCACGCACCGCATCGAGCGCCCCGCCGATCTCCGGTCGCGCCGGCCCTGGGTCCCGCGCACGGACGCGGTCTTCAGCGAGTTCCTCTCCGTCGTCGGGGCCAACCCGCGGCGTCTGGGCATCCCCGAGGTCTACCCCGCGCTCCAGACGCGCATGGTAGACACGGTGCCCGCGTCCGCCCTCGCCGCCGTCTCGCTCCAGTGGTACACGCGGCTGCGTTACTACTCCAGCGACGCCAGCGGCGTCCTCATCGGCGCGACGATCCTCAAGAAGGAGAAGGTCGACGCCCTCCCGGCCGATCAGCAGGCGGCGCTCCGTGAGACGGCCGCGCGGGCGCACCGTCTCCTGACCCGCGCGATCCGCCGCGAAGACGACCGCGCGCTGCGCACCATCCAGCGTCGACTCGAGGCCGTGGACGGCTCCGCGCACCAGGCCGAGTGGGAGCAGGCGTTCGAGCAGACCCGCAACCGCCTGGCCGGTCGGGTCTATCCCCGCGCCCTGCTCGACGCCGTGATCCGCGCCGCCGAGTGATCGCCAGCCCGCCCCTATGAACGAAGACGCCCCGGCTCCGGCTGGGGCGTCTTCGTTCGTGGGGGCGCCG
>RFGQ01000011.1 GCA_003695865.1 Gemmatimonadota bacterium
CCCGACGAGGCTTCGCGGGCGCTGCTCGTCTCGCACCTGCACGACCAGTTCTGGTCGGACGACTACTACCGCGCCGCCCGCGCGATCCGCGCCTGGAAGGCGGAGCGGGGCGAGGGGTGGGCGCGCGCGCTCTTCGACGCGATCGAGCGTCTGGACACGCTACCGCCCGACGAGCGCGCGCGCGTCGAAGCGGTGAACCGCGGGCGGCGCTTCGTGAAGTCGTGCTTCCGCAAGACGCAGCAGATGTGCGCGCGCGGCTACCTGCGCGAGGACGACCTGCGCGAGCACCTGACCATGCCGCAGCGCCTGCGCACGCTCTTCGAGATCATCGAGCCGTTCGAGCGGGCGCGCGATCCCGCCTACCGGCGCGAGATGTTCGACTTCTACGACGCGCTCCACGGCGGCACGCTGGAGCGTCCGGAGCGCTGAGGTGGGCCGGCGACCCGCGGGGCGGCCGCGTGGCGACACCCCGCGGGAGCCCCACGGCTCAACGCACGCCCAGCACCTCCTTGGGCATGTGCATGCTCACGAGCACGTGGGGCACGTCCACCACTTCCGAGATCTTCAGATCGCCCGCAAGCGAGGCCAGGACGTAGGCCTCGGTCGGGTCGAGACCGTGCTCGTCCACGAGATAGTCGATCATGTATCCCACCGCCTTGCGTGTCGCCTCGTCGATCGTCGTGGCGAACGCCGTGACGGCGTAGTAGTCGTCGGTCTCGTACTGCGGTTCGGGCAGCGGACGGTGTCCCTTGAGCACCTCCACCTGATAGACGATGCGCATGGGGGCTTCGATGGCCGTGCCCGAGACCTCGCCGTCGCCCTGGGCGGCGTGGGTGTCGCCGATCGAGAAGAGCGCGCCCTCGACGAAGACCGGAAAGTACACCGTCGTGCCTGCGGTCAGGTGGCGGTTGTCCATGTTGCCGCCGTTGGCCCGCGGTGGGATCGTCGTCAGCATCGAGTCGGTCGCGGGGGCCACGCCCATGACGCCGGCGAAGGGGTGCAGCGGAATGCGGATGCGGTCGTTGAAGACGGCGTGCGTGGCGTCGGGGCCCAGCTCGAACGTCTTCAGATAGGGCTCGGTGAAGCGGTCGGCGAGGAAGCCGAAGCCCGGCACCACCGCCGACCAGCCCCAGTCGCCCACCTCGATGGCGTGCAGCGTCACCGCGAGCACGTCGCCCGGCTCGGCCCCCTCGACGTACACCGGCCCGGTGAGCGGGTGGATGGGGTCGAAGTCGAGCGTGGCCAGTGCCGAGACATCGGACGTGGGCGTGAGCTGACCGTCGGTCGCCTCCTTCGTGAAGGCCTCGATCACAGCCCCCGACGGAACGCGCAGCACCGGGGGGATCGCGGCGCTGAAGCGGGCGTGGGTCTGCTCGGCGGTGAGCGTGAAGTCGGGCGTGGGGACGGCGTGGGCTTCACCGGGGGCTTCCGCGTCGGGCTGGACGGCGCAGGCCGCGGTGGCCAGCGCCGGGACCAGTGCGACGACCAGCGCGGCGGCGGAGTTCGCGCGG
>RFGQ01000645.1 GCA_003695865.1 Gemmatimonadota bacterium
ATGCCGAAGCGCGCGCGCATGGGCGCCGTGAGCAGACCGAAGCGCGTGGTGGCCCCCACGAGCGTGAAGCGCTCGATGTTCATGGTCATGGTCTGCGCGCGCGGGCCCTCGGCCAGGCGGATCTCGACCTTCCAGTCCTCCATGGCCGGATAGAGGAACTCCTCGATGATGGGCCGCAGACGGTGGATCTCGTCGATGAAGAGGATGTCGCCCTCGCGCTGGTTCGTGAGCACCCCGACCAGGTCGGCCGGCTTCTCGAGCACGGGCCCCGACGTGGTCTTGATGTTCACGCCCATCTCGCGCGCCATGAGCTGCGCCAGGGTCGTCTTGCCGAGCCCCGGCGGGCCGTGGAACAGGATGTGGTCGAGCGGCTCGCGGCGCTGCTTGGCGGCGCGGATCGCGATCGACAGGGCCTGGCGCACCTTCTCCTGGCCGATGAACTCGTCGAGCCGCTGGGGCCTGAGGGACGGCTCGGCCTGCGTGTCTTCGGCCAGCGCCTCGGGCGTGGTCACCTCGCGGCGTCCGCTCATCGCGCGCTCCCCCTCGTCGCCCGGCTCACGACCGGCCCGCCAGGGCGCGCCGGATCAGGTCTTCGGGCGACTCCGGCTGCCCGTCTTCGAGCGCGCGGCGCACGGCCTGATCGGCGTCGGTGAACGTGAATCCGAGCGCCACCAGCGCGGCGACGGCCTCCTGCGCGCCCGCCGCGCCGGCGGGCCCACCCGTCCGGCCCGCCGCCACGGCCAGGTCCTGCACCTTGTCGGCCAGCTCGAGCGCCAGTCGTTCGGCCGTCTTGCGCCCCACCCCGCTCACCTGCGTGAGGGCGCTCACGTCCTTCTCGGCCAGCGCCTGCGCCAGACGGTGCGCGGAGAAGGCCGAGAGCATGGCGAGGGCCACCTTCGGGCCCACCCCCGAGGCGCCGAGCAGGCGCCGGAAGAGCTCGCGCTCGTGCTCCTCGACGAAGCCGTACAGGGTCACCGAGTCTTCGCGCACCACCTGGAGCGTGCGGATCTCGACATCGTCGGCGGGCGGCGTGGGCAGGCGCTCGAGGATGGTGAGCGGGATCTCGACCTCGTACACGACGCCCCCCGGCGTCGCGATCTCGACGCGGTCCAGGTCCCGGTGGATGAGCGTGCCTCTGAGCCGACTGATCAACTGCGCTCCCGGATTCACACGGTGGACGGGCGGTTCGGCCGCGGCTGCCGCGAAAAGCTCGCGCCCGGCGCTCGCGCCCGCCAGGGGCCGACGCGCTCCACCACCCCCTCACAGGACCCGTCCGGGCCGAGGGCGCCGCCACGGCGCCCCGCCGGCGGCGCGACCCCGCTCAGGGGACCGGCCCCGGCCCCACCAAGCAGTGACACAACG
>RFGQ01000646.1 GCA_003695865.1 Gemmatimonadota bacterium
CAGGCCGTGGGTCATGCGGCGATCCGCCACCGCGCCGACACGATCTTCCACCTTGCGGCCATCCTCTCGGCCGTCGGCGAGAAGGATCCCCGGCTGGCCTACAACGTGAACATGGGCACGCTGCACGCCGTGCTCGAGGTGGCCCGCGAGCAGGGCTGCGCGGTGTTCACGCCCAGCTCCATCGGCGTCTTCGGGCCCGGCACGCCCAAGGATCCGACGCCGCAGGACACGGTCATGCGGCCCACGACGATCTACGGGGTGACGAAGGTGGCCGGGGAGCTGCTCTGCGACTACTACCACCTCAAGTACGGGGTCGACACGCGCGGCGTCCGCTTTCCCGGGCTGATCTCGCACGGCACGCCGCCGGGCGGCGGCACGACGGACTGGGCGGTCGAGATCTTCTACCACGCGGTGCGCGGCGGGCACTACCGCTGCTTCCTGGCCGAAGACACGCAGCTCGACATGATGTACATGCCCGACGCGATCCGGGCGGCGATCGGCGTGATGGAAGCCGACCCGGCGCGCCTGAGGCACCGCAACGCCTTCAACGTGACCGCCATGCAGCTCGCGCCGCGCCATCTGGCGGCCGAGATCCGCAAGCACCTGCCCGACTTCACGATCGAGTACGCGGTCGATCCGGTGCGCGAGGCCATCGCACAGTCCTGGCCGCGCCGCATCGACGACTCGGCCGCGCGCGAGGAGTGGGACTGGGCGCCGGAGTACGACCTCGAGTCGATGACCGCAGACATGATCGCGCAGCTCACGGCCGCGGCCGCCGGCTGACGCGCCGCAACGACACGGAGAGGACCGCATGCCGCTCGACCGCCTGAACCGGGTGCTCGCCGACCACGTCGCCTCGCTGGAAGAGGCCGGCACGGCCAAAGGCGCCGAGGCCGTCGTCACCGCAGTGATCCCGGCCCGCGACGGACGCGGGCCGCGCTTCCTGCTCGAGGGCCAGGGGGAGCGCGAGTTCCTGCGCATGAACTCGAACTCGTATCTGGGCCTCGGACTCGACCCCGAGGTCATCGCCGCCGAGGAAGAGGCCACCCGCCGCTACGGCGCGGGGCCCGGCGCGGTGCGCTTCATCTCGGGCACCTACGACGTGCACGTGGCGCTCGAACGCAAGCTGGCCGAGTTCCACGGGCGCGAAGGGGCCATGATCTTCTCGTCGGCCTACGCCACGGTCGTGTCGACGATCACGCCGCTCGTAACCTCCGAGACGGTGCTCATCTCCGACGAGCTCAACCACAACTGCATCATCAACGCCATGCGCCTGGCGCGGCCCGCCGGAAAGGTCGTCTATCCGCACCTCGACCTGGACGCGCTCGACCGGGCCCTGGGCGAGTGGGCGGGCAAGGCGCGCCGGGCGCTCGTGGTGACCGACGGCATCTTCTCGATGCGCGGCGATCACGCGCCGCTCGACCGCATCATGGAGATCGCGCGCGCGCACGACGATGCCTATCCCGAGAACGTGGTCGTCGTCGTCGACGACTCGCACGGCGTGGGCGCCTTCGGCGAGACGGGGCGCGGCGTCGAGGAATACACGAACGCGCCCCCCGTCGACATCCTCATCGGCACCCTGGGCAAGGCGTTCGGTGTGAACGGCGGCTACGTGACGTCGAGCGGCGCGCTGCTGCGCTACCTGCGCGAGACGTCGATGATGTACATCTACTCGAACCCGATCACCTGTGGGGAGGCGGCCGCCGCGCTCAAGTCGCTCGAGATCGTCGACAGCGACGAGGGCCGCCGCCGGCTCGCGCACCTGCGCGCGCTCACGCGGCGCTTCGAGGAGGGACTCGAGCGCATCGGCATCGAGACGATCCCGGGCGAGCATCCGGTGGTGCCGCTCATGATCCGAGACACCCAGCGCACCCGCGCCATGGTGCAGCACCTGTTCGACAACGGGGTGCTGGTGACCGGCCTGGCCTACCCCGTGGTGCCGCGGGGCGACGAGGAGATCCGCGCGCAGGTGAACGCCGATCATACCGAATCCGACATCGACACCGTGATCGACATCCTGGCCCGCTTCGAGGGCTGAGGAGCCGGCCGCGCCCCGAGGCGGCGCGGCACAGGGAGGCCCGCCATGACCCGCATCCTCACGCAGGCCGAGGTCCGCGCGCTGCTCGACATGGAGGCCTGCATGGGCCTGATGGAGCGCGTGCTGCGGGCGCTGGCCCGCGGCGAGGGCCTGAACCCGCTGCGCTGGGGCGTGCGCCTGCCCGAGGGTCTCGGCATCCTGGGCATGATGCCCGGCATGGCGGCCGACCCCGAGGCGCTCGGGCTCAAGGTGGTCACGGTGTTTCCCCACAACCACGGTGGCGAGTGGGACGCGCACCAGGGCGTCGTGGTGCTCTTCGACACGGGCAACGGCGTGCCGGCGGCGATCCTCGACGCGAGCGAGGTGACGGCCATCCGCACGGCGGCGGTGAGCGGGGTGGCGACGCGCGCCCTGGCCCGCGACGACGCGCGCGTGCTGGCCCTGCTGGGCTCGGGCGTGCAGGCGCGCACGCACCTGCAGGCGATGGCGCTCGCGCGGCCGCTCGACGAGGTGCGCGTCTACAGCCCCACGCCGGCCCACCGCGAGGCCTTCGCCGAGCGCGAGGGCGCACGCTCGGGCCTGCC
>RFGQ01000647.1 GCA_003695865.1 Gemmatimonadota bacterium
AGGTTCTTGCTGACCGGGGTGACGATCAGCTCCCCCAGGGCACGCGCCTCGAGTTCGAGCGAGGCCGCCACCGGGCGTCCGAGCCCCCGCCGCAGCACGTCGAGGATGCGCAGCGGCGCGGGGTAGTGGCCTCCGGTTTGCTCGAGCACGCGCTTGCGCGCGGTGCGCAGCACCACGGCGCGCCCCGGCGGGGTGCCGTCGAGGAGCCGGGTGAGGAGGGAGCGCTTCACCCGGCGGACGGGTGTGCCGCGCACGCGCTCGCGCGCGAAGTCGCCCGCCAGACGCTCGAGGATGGGCGCGGGCAACACCTCGTCGACCAGGCCCGTGCGGCGCGCCTTCGACGCATTCACACGCCGCCCGGTGAGCAGCATGTCGAGCGACGCCTGCAGGCCGACCAGGCGGGGAAGCCGTGTGGTACCGCCCCATGCGGGCAGGATGCCGAGCTGGACCTCGGGGAGCATGAAGGCCGTGGAGGCGTCGTCCGAGGCCACCCGATGCCGGCAGGCCAGCGACAGCTCCACGCCTCCGCCCACGCACAGCCCGTGTACCGCGGCGATCGTGGGGACCGGCAGGTCGGCGAGCTTCTGGAAGACGGCCTGCCCCATGCGGGCGCCGTCCTCGCCTGCGGCCGGGTCCTCGATGCCGCGGATGGCTTCGATGTCGGCGCCGGCGATGAAGCCGCTCTTGGCGCTGCGGATCACGAGCGCCGAGAGCTCACCCGCTGCGGCGCGTTCGGCTGCCTCGTCGAGGCACCCGGCGAGGCAGCGCATCGTGGGCTCGTCGAGCACGTTGACCGAGCGCTGGGGGTCGTCGAAGACGAGCCACCCCACACCGTCGTCATCGATGGACAGGGTGGGGGACGCGGCCGTCACGGCTTCCGGGTCAGCGTGCATCGGATCACCTCGGGTGCTGGAAGCGACGCAGAGCGTGCGTCCGCGCAATATGGCGGAAGCGAAGAGGGGTCTCAACGCACGATCGCCCCGGAGCCGAAGCCGGCCCCGGGGCGATTCACCGTCCGTGCGCGTCGGCCGACGCGCGGTCGGGCTCAGAGCTTCGGCCGCTCCTCGGCGTTCTCGCGCGTAAGGCGGATCTGCGTGGGTTCGCCCTTGGGGAGCTCGACACGGACGTTCCAGTAGAGCTCGGTGAACGGGCCCTCGTAGCGGGCGGTCACCCACCACGTGCCGGGCTCGATGTTCTGCCCCTGGAACGTGGCCACGCCCTGCGCGTCGGTGGTGTCGTAGTGGATCTCACGCCCGGTTTCACGCAGTCGGGCGGCCATGACCTCACCCACGTCGGCGAACGCCTCGTCCTCCCACTGCTCGATGCGGAGGCGGGCCTGCTCGGCTGCCGCGATCGAGGCCTCCTGAAGTTGGGTGAAGCGCTCGAAGGCCCGCTTCACCTGCCGGTCGATGCGGTTGTACTGCGACTCCAGGTCCTGGAACTCGCGGAAGAGCACCCGATACTGTGCCTGCGCGCGGCTCATGCCGTCGAGGGCGTCGGAGAGCTTCTGCAGCGTGTCGCGCAGCGTGTTCCAGCGCGACTCGAGCTGCTGCCAGGCTTCCTGAGCGGCGCGCACCTCGGCCTGCGCCTGCAGGACGGAATCGGGGATCTCG
>RFGQ01000648.1 GCA_003695865.1 Gemmatimonadota bacterium
GTAGACCACGTGGGTGAGCGGCAGGTGGCGCTCGATGGAATCGTCGGGCATGGCGTGCTCCGCGGCCGGTCTGCCGCGCCGGTCACGGCGGGCGACTCCCTAGTGTGTAACTATATAGCAACACTATATAGTGGGCCCGACGCGCGCAATGGCGATGAGTTGGTGGGGATGGGTGGTCGTGGTGGGTCAGGGTTCGATTCTGTAACGCACGACGCGGGGGAAGGGGTCGTGGTTCGGGAGCAGGAGCGTGCGGCCATCGCGTGACACCGTCATCGAGCTCAGTTCCGCCTGCGGAAGCTGAGCGCGGGCCAACAGCCGACCCGACGGGTCCAGGATGTCGATCACGTTTGTCTGCTGCTCGGGTGCCCGGTCGCCCGAGAGGTCTCGGGTGACGTAGGCGAGGACGATGCGCCCGTCCGAGAGCTGGCCGACGCCGACCGTAGCGCCGGGGGTCCAGTCGGTGTCGTCGTAGCGACGGGGCTCGGCGCCCCGCAGGAGGTCGAAGCCGACCCAGTGCTCACCGCGCATGCGGGGGTTGAGCCAGAAGCCGGGCCTGTGGGAAGCGATCAGCGGTCTTCCATCGAACGTAGCGCCCATCCGATGGACTGGCCCGAAGGGGGAATGGCGGCGGTCGATCGGACGAAGCCCGATCGTGTCGCGCACGGCTTCCGGACGCAGATCGGCGAGCGGTGCGACCCATGCGGCTCGGTCGCGGCCGGGCCTACGGGTCCCGATCACACGATCCGCTCCGAGGAACGCGATATCCCGTGAGCGTGGCACGCGCCTGGTGCTCAGGACCGTACCGTCGGGCGAAAAGAGCGTCAGACGGCCGAGACCGAAGTCGAACACCGCCAGGGTGCCGTCGTCTCGCCGGGCCAGACTCGTGGGGAACTGGAACTCTCCCGGTCCCTTCCCGTGGCCACCGAGCAGGACCCGATCCAGGGCGCCGGACGGCTGGAACACGGCAATCTTCTTGAACGCAGCATCGAGCACGTAGACACGGCCCTCGGGGTCGTCGACGACGGCGGCGATCTGGCCGAGCACAGCGCCCCCCGCGAGCGCAGTGGTGGGGTCCTGTGTGTCGGGTTTCGCACCGTACTCGACGACGGGTACCAGGCGCACCGTGGCCGGGGCCTCGACCGGTGAGCCGTCGAAC
>RFGQ01000649.1 GCA_003695865.1 Gemmatimonadota bacterium
CGCGTTTCCCACAGCCACCCGGCCACGGCGGCGACGGGGAGGTCTCGTATATCCTTAGATCCCAAACCCACAACTGTCCGACGAACCGGGGCAGGCCCAGGTAGCGGATGGTGCCGAGCAGTTTGAACAGGCCGTGCTGTTCGACGAAGCGCTTGTGGGGCCACTCCTTCATGTGGAACGGGCGGCGCTGCCAGTTCTGATGACGCCGCGACGCCAGCAAGCGCGTCAGGCGCTGCGTGACGTAGCGGTCGATCTGTCGGAACTTCTCCGATGCGTTGCCCGTCCGGAAGTAGTTGCACCAGCCGCGCAGGAGCGGGTTGAGATCCGCGATCACCTCACGGACGTCGCGCATCCCCGCCCGCCGTCGGCGGTCGGTCAGAGCACGGATCCGGGACCGCAGCGACTTCATCGCTTGCAGCGACGGCCACCGGTACAGGTAGCGCTTGCCCGTAAAGTGCGAGCGCACTACCCGGAAGTAGCAGCCCAGGAAGCAGAAGCCTTCCCGGCCTAGACCCAGCCCGACCAGCCGCGTCTTCTGTGGGTGAAGCTCGAGGCCCAGCGTCTCCAGGATCTCCCGGATGCGCCGCAACGCCTCCTCCGCCTGCGAGCGACGACTTCGACGGCGTCGCCGTTGTGGAGCTCGCGATCGGCGAGGTACCAGCGGGTGCCGTGGGGGTGGTCGACGCGGCGGAGCTTGGCGGCGGCACCGTAGAAGTGCTCCTTGGCGACGGCGATGGCGACGGCGTCGGCGAGGAGGCCGAAGGCGGTCATGGCGTCGAGGTCGCAGGGGTTGGTGGCGAGGGTGCTGACGACCTCGAGGGCGGCGCGGCGGAGGAAGCGGACGCGCTCGTCGGGGTCGGCGTGGCGCCAGAGGGTTTCGAGGTCGTGGGAAGGCCGGCTCACGTCGTCAGGCCCCCAGGGTGGTGAGGTCAAGCTCGGCGGTGAAGCGTTCGAGCCGACGCGGGGTGGCGGTGAAGACGGCGCTCAAATGGCGGCCGTCGAAG
>RFGQ01000650.1 GCA_003695865.1 Gemmatimonadota bacterium
CGATGTCGCCGGTCGAGCGCACATGGGTGCCGCCGCAAAGCTCCATCGAATAGACCTCGCCCGCCGGGCCCTTTTCGCCATCGGGCCGCACGCCCATGGAGACGACGCGCACCTCGTCGCCGTATTTCTCGCCGAAAAGCGCCTGCGCGCCCTGCGCCCGCGCCTCGTCCGGGGTCATCAACCGGGTGATCACCGGCGCGTTCTGGCGGATATAGGCGTTCACCTCGCGCTCGACCTCGTGCAGTTCCTCCGGCGTCATGGCCTTCGAATGGCTGAAGTCGAAACGCAGCCGGTCCGGCGCGTTCAGCGAGCCGCGCTGCGCCACGTGATCGCCGAGACGCCCGCGCAGCGCCTCGTGCAGAAGATGGGTCGCGGAGTGATTGGCGCGGATATGCGCCCTCCGGTCGTGATCCACCTCTAGCTCGGCGGCGTCGCCGCGGCGGATCTCGCCCTCCGTCACCTTCACGAAATGGGCGAAGACGCCCTGCATCTTCTTCACGTCCGTCACCCGCGCGACGCCGCGCTCGGTGCGGATCACGCCGGTGTCGCCGACCTGGCCGCCGGATTCGGCGTAGAACGGCGTCTGGTTCAGCACCACGGCGCCGGTCTCGCCCTGTTTCAGCGCGTCCGTCGCGGCGCCGTCCTGCACCACGGCCAGCACCTGGCCTTCCGCCGTCTCGGTCTCGTAGCCGAGGAATTCCGTCGCGCCGTGGCGATCGGCGATGTCGAACCAGACCGCCGCGTCGGCGGCCTCGCCGGAGCCGGCCCAGGCCGCCCGGGCCTTGGCCTTCTGCTCGGCCATCGCCGCCTCGAACCCGGCGACGTCGACCGTCCGCCCCTGCTCGCGCAGAGCGTCCTGCGTAAGATCGAGCGGAAATCCGTAGGTGTCGTACAGCCGGAACGCCGCCTCGCCCGGCAGCGGCGCGCCCTCGGGCAGCCTGGCCAGTTCCTCGCCGAGAAGATGCAGGCCGCGGTCGAGCGTGCGGCGAAAGCGGTTCTCCTCCAGCTCCAGCGTCTCCTCGCCGCGCAGCGTCTCGGCGATCAGCGCCCCGGCCCGCACCCGTTCCGGATAGGCCTGCCCCATCTGGCGCACCAGCTCGGGCACCAGCCGGTGCATCAGCGGCGCGTCGACGCCGAGAAGATGCGCGTGACGCATCGCCCGGCGCATGATCCGCCTGAGCACATATCCGCGCCCCTCGTTCGAGGGCAGCACCCCGTCGGCGATCAGGAAGGAGGTGGAGCGCAGATGGTCGGCGATGACCCGGTGATGCACGTTCTTCGGCCCGTCCGGGTCGACATTGGAGGCGTTCGCGCTGGCCTCGATCAGCGCCCGCATCAGGTCGGTGTCGTAATTGTCGTGCTTGCCCTGGAGCACCGCCCCGATGCGCTCCAGCCCCATGCCGGTGTCGATCGAGGGCTTGGGCAGGTCGGTCCGCGTTCCGTCCTCATGGCTCTCGTACTGCATGAACACGAGATTCCAGATCTCGATGAACCGGTCGCCGTCCTCGTCCGGACTGCCCGGCGGCCCGCCGGGAATTTCGGGCCCGTGGTCGTAGAAGATCTCCGAGCAG
>RFGQ01000651.1 GCA_003695865.1 Gemmatimonadota bacterium
CGGGAGGAGCTCGAGGTGCTCGCCCATATGGGATGGCACGCCGGCACGATCGACGAGGACGAATTCCAGGTCGTACGCAACGTGATCCGGCTCGACGAGGTGTCGGCCTCCGAGGTGATGACCCCCCGCACCGACATCGTCGCGGTCCCCCTCGGAGCCACGATCGACGAGGCCGCCGACATCATGCTGCGCGAGGGCCACCTGAGGCTGCCCGTCTACCGTGATTCGCTCGACCACATCGAAGGGGTGATCCTGGGGCGCGACGTGTGGCGGGCCCAGCGCGAGGGCGTCCGCGACGTGCGCGACGTGCTGCGGCCGGTCGCGTTCTTCCCGGCCTCGAAGTCCGTCGAAGAGCTCATTCCGGAGCTGCGCTCCCGCAGGCACAAGATGGCGATCGTCGTCGACGAGTTCGGGGGCACCGCAGGCCTGATCACGCTCGAAGACCTCATCGAGGAAATCGTGGGCGAGATTCAGGACGAGCACGAAGACGAACCGGAGCCCTTCACGCACCTGCCCGGCGGACGCGTCCGCGTCTGGGGCGCGGTGAGCATCCGGGACGCGAACCAGGAACTCGGCCTCTCACTGCCCGACGACGACCACGACACGCTGGGGGGCTACATCTTCGGACGGCTCAAGCGGGTCGGGCGCGTGGGTGACGAGATCGAGGTCGAGGGCGGACGCTTTCGCATTGCGCGCATGCGCGGCCGCAGGATCGACTCACTCATCTTCACGCCCGACGAGGACGCCGGGGACGACTGAGCGTCGAGGCCCTTCACAGCCTCCCCGTTCGGGGCTCCGGCGTGGGCTCATCCGCCCGCTCTTCGTACCGGCCGGCCGGCTCAGCCCGTCGCCGGATCCACCCGCTGGAGCATGATCGTCTGCGTCGGGAAGGCGAACTCGATGCCCTCTTCGGCGAAGCGCCGCATGAGCTCCAGGTTGATCGCCTGCTGGCAGTCGGCGTACACCATGTAGTCGGGGTCCTTCAGGTAGTAGACCGTCTCGACGTTGAGCGAGAAGTCACCGAAGGTCAGGAAGTGCGAGCGGTCGAAACGCGCCACCTCGTGCGACTCGACGATCTCGCGGATCATGTCGGGCACGCGGGCGACCTTGTCGGGGGGGGTGTCGTAGGTGAGGCCGATCGTGAAGGCGCAGCGACGCTCCACGCGCCGCTTGTAGTTGCGGATGCGCGACCCCAGCAGATCGCTGTTGCCGAAGACGAGTTGCTCTCCCTCGAGCGCGCGGATGCGCGTGGTCTTGAGCCCCACGTGCTCGACCGTGCCCCGAAACTCGCCCACCTGGATGAAGTCGCCCACCTGGAAGGGCTTGTCGAATACGATCGAGAGCGACGCGAAGAGATCACCGAGGACGTTCTGAAGCGCCAGCGCGATGGCCACGCCGCCGATCCCCAGCGACGTGACGAGCGCGGTGATGTCCATCCCCAGGTTGGCCAGCGCCATGAGGAGGAAGGTCGCCCACACTCCCGTGCGCGCGATGAAGCCGACGGCGCCCAGCGCCGTCGCGAGCCCCGGGTCCTCTTCGACCTGGGCGTTGCGGTACCGCTGCAACAGGTAGTTGACGATGCCGCTCACCCACAGCGCGCCCTGGAAGAGCACCCCGATGTAGAGCACGTGGCGCAGGCCCGCGTCGACGTCGTCCGACAATTCGAGATACAGGGAGCCCGCCCAGAGACCGATGAGCAACACCGCCAGCCAGCGCGTCTTGGCGAGCAACTCGGTGAACAG
>RFGQ01000652.1 GCA_003695865.1 Gemmatimonadota bacterium
CGAGGCGGAGCAGCGCGTCCGCCTCGTCCGTGCGGGCCCGCCCGGGGTCCTGCGCGGTGAGTGGCGCGGCGAGCAGGCCCGCCGCGAAGATGAGCGCGGCAAGGCCGCGCGCCGTCGTCTCGATTCTCATGTTCCGTCCTCCCGTCCTGGTCGCGTCGTCCACAGTCCGTTCATGAAGCGGTGCGCCGCCGGGGAACGGGGCGTTCCGCGTCTCTCGAGCGTGCGCGGGTGGGTGATGTGCGCAGCCCGGGGCCGCGGGTCTGCCCGCCCTCACCCGATAGACCGATCGGAACTTCGATGCGTTAAGCGGCGGAGAAAGGACGCAGCGAGAGTTCAGGCCGCCCGTACGGCGGCCACGAACGACTCGAGCCGGTCGGGCGCGAGCGCGCCGTCGCGGCGAACGCCCGAGCAGACGTCCACGCCGTAGGGCCCCACCTCGTCGAGAGCACGCCGCACGTTCCCGGCGTCGAGCCCGCCGGCCAGGTAGACCGGCACCGGCGACTGCTCGACGATGCGGCGCGACCAGCGCCAGTCGTGCGTGCGGCCCGTGCCGCCGAGCTGGGGTGTCGGGGCCGCCGGCCGTCCCGAGTCGAGCAACAGGGCGTCGACCTGCTCGGCGACCGCGAGCGCGCGCTCCACGGCCTCGGGTCCTTCGACGTGAACCACCTGGACGAGCGTCACGCCGGAAAGCGCGCCGCGGAGCCTCGAAAAGGCATCGGTTTCGGTCAGCTCGTCGCAGATCTGAATGGTGCTCGTCGGGCAGCGGAGATGCTGCGCCACGATGTCTGCGGCGCGCCGTTTCGACGTCAGCAGGAACGTGTCGGTACCGTCCGGCAGGCCGGCCAGAATACCTGCGATGCGATCCTCGCCGAGTACGCCGGGACCGCTCGGCATCGCCGACACGAGGCCGAGGGCGTCGGCGCCGGCGGCGAGCGCGACGCCCGCCTCGTGCGGGCTCGAGATGCAGCAGATCTTGATCCGGGTCATGGGCCCGCCTGGCCTGGGTGTGGATGCTCCGAAGGCAACCTGGCATCGCACGGGGTGGGCAGGAAGGGTTGCCGCGCCCCTGACGACGTGATTCATTCATAAAATGATATTCTGCCTGCGCTCCCGGAGTGCCCCGCCGATCGGACGCGCCCGCCGTAGCACGTCGGGGTGGTTCGGCCGTGCCCGACCCCGGGTCGGTGTCGGCCCCGCGGGAGTCCGTTCGTGAGCCGGTCCGGAGCCGGCTTCGCCGGTCGCGTCTACGCCGTTCTCGTGCGCTTCCTGCCCGCCGACGTGCGGCGCCTCTTCGGCGCAGCGATGGCCGAGACCTTCGAGCGGACCTACGCCGAGGTGCGCAGGGACCGGGGGTGGGGTGCGGGCCTGCGCTACGTGCTGCGAGCCTGGGCCGATGCGGTCGTGACGGGCCTCGCCGAGCGGGGGCGCCGGATGGTCGGGCGCCGGCAGGAGCCGGCCACTCTCGAGGCACACATGCGCCTCGCCCTCCGGGGCGACATCGGAAGCGCCTGGACCGACCTGGCGGCAGACCTCCGCTTCGCGCTCCGTCAGCTCGTACGCCGGCCGGGCGCGAGCGGGCTGATCGTCGGAACGCTGGCGCTGGCCATCGGCGCCACGACGGCGGTGTACAGCGCGGTGCACGCCGTGCTGCTCAGCCCGCTTCCCTACGCCGAGCCCGACCGCCTCGTCGTGGTCCGGCACCTGCGGGGCGAGGAGCGGCTGCCGGGAGGCATCTCCGGCCCGGACCTGCTCGACTACGGACGCGAAGCTTCGTCCTTCGCGGGATTCGCGGGGATGTCGGCCCTGGGCACCAACCTGACGGATGCCGCGGGCGCGGAGCGTGTGGTCCTGTCGTGGGTGACGCCGGACTTCTTCGAAGTGATGGGCGTGGAGGCCACGCTGGGGCGCACCCTGGGCCCAGGTGACCGGGCGGTGACGGCCTTCGGGCGCATCACCCGCCCGGACTACGTTCCGCCGGCGGTCCCGGCGGTGCTGAGCCACGGCCTCTGGCAGCGGCGCTTCGGTGAGGATCGGGGGGTGCTGGGTCGGGCGCTGCGCATCAACGGACAGGCGATGACGGTGGTGGGCGTGATGCCGCCCGACTTCCGCATGTGGCTGGCCCCGGTGCCGAGCTCCAACCCGACGTCGACGTCTGGACGCTCATCCCGGTGCCGCTCTCGGAGGGAGCGCGAGGCGGAGGAGGCTTCACCGTGGTGGGTCGGCTGGCGCCGGGCGTGAGCCTGGAGGACGCGCGTAC
>RFGQ01000653.1 GCA_003695865.1 Gemmatimonadota bacterium
ACATCGACCAGTCGGGAGCCGGCTTCGGCACGCTCGCGATCCATGCTGGACAGCGTCCCGAGCCCACCACCGGGGCCATCATGCCCCCCATCTTCCAGACCTCCACCTACGTGCAGCCAGACCCGGGGCGGCCCGTCGACGGGTACGACTACGCCCGCGTGAAGAACCCTACCCGCGAGGCCTGGGAGGCCAACGTCGCGGCGCTCGAGGGAGGCCGGCACGGCATCGCCTTCGGATCGGGCCTGGCGGCGCTCGAGGCGGTCGTGAAGCGGCTCTCGGCCGGCGACCACATCGTCTGTGAGGAGAACACCTACGGCGGCGTCACGCGCATGTACACGCGCGTGCTCGCCAAGCTGGGGCTGGAGTTCACGTTCGTGGACTCGCGCGACCCGGCCGAGGTCGAGCGGGCCATGCGGCCCGAGACGCGCATCGTGCACCTCGAGACGCCGACCAACCCCATGATGCGGGTGTCCGACATCGAGGCCGTCGCGTCGATCGCCCACGCAGGGGGTGCGTTGCTGCTGGTCGACAATACCTTCGCGACCCCGTTCAACCAGCGGCCCCTCGAGCTGGGGGCCGACGTGGTGGTGCACTCGGCGACCAAGTACCTGAACGGGCACTCCGACGTGATCGGCGGCGTCGTGGTGGTGAACGACGACGCGCTCGCCGAAGAGATCCACTTCGTGCGCAAGTCGTCGGGCGCCGTCCCCGGACCCATGGACGCCTGGCTCTGCCTGCGCGGCACCAAGACGCTGCACGTGCGCATGGAGCGCCACAACGCCAACGGACTGGCCATCGCCCGCTTCCTCGAGGAGCACGCGGCCACCCGGGCCGTGCACTACCCGGGGCTGCCGTCCCATCCGCAGCACGAACTGGCGGCTCGCCAGATGCGCGGCTTCACCGGTATGGTGTCGGTGGAATTCGAGAGCACCGAGAAGGCCCGCGACTTCGCCCGGCGCACCCGCATCTTCCAGCTCGCCGAGAGCCTGGGCGGCGTCGAGTCGCTGGTGAGCATCCCGGCGCTCATGACCCACGCGTCGGTGCCCGAAGACATGCGCGAGCGCATGGGGGTCACCCCCGGGCTCGTGCGCCTCTCGGTGGGCATCGAGCACGTCGACGACCTGATCGCCGACCTGGAGCAGGCGCTCGCGTAGCGCGGTGCGGTGCGCGGCGCGAGGTCGCCGTGCATGAAACCCTGGAGCCGGGCGGGCCGTACCACCCCCTGAACCGCGGGGCTCAGGCCCGGACCCGCCCACACTGAAGGAGACACGCAGATGACCGACGAGACGCCCGACGCCCACACGCCCCCCGAAGGGGAG
>RFGQ01000654.1 GCA_003695865.1 Gemmatimonadota bacterium
GCCCGGCAGGCGAGCGTGCGCACGTAACGCAGCGCTCGGGCCTCGACCGTGGGGGGTGCCACGTCGTGGAAGGCGCGCGTAAACGAGCCGTACAGGCGCACCTGATCGATCGTCTGGTTCGCGTCGGAGTCGCGCAGGCGGTGCGGCCGGTCGGCCGTGAGGACGAGCAGCGGCACGCCGCTCCGGCTCGCCTCGACGACGGCGGGCAGCAGGTTGGCCGCCGCGGTGCCCGAGGTCGTGATCACGGCGGCCGGCCGCCCCGTGGCGCGTCCGAGTCCCAGGGCGAAGAAGCCGGCCGAGCGCTCGTCGAGCTGCACCCACCGGGTCAGCCGTGCGTCGGCCGCCGCGGCGAGCACCAGCGGCGTGGAACGCGATCCGGGCGAAACCACCACGTGGCGCACCCCCGAGCGCGCCAGCTCGTCGACGAGCGCGCCCGCCCAGAGCGCGTTGCGGTTGGGCGCGCTCACCGCGCCCCTGCGGCGGCCAGCGCGCGCAGCACGGGCTGGAACTTCATGCCGGTCTCCTCCCACTCGGCCTGCGGGTCGGACCCCGACACGATGCCCGCCCCGGCAAACAGCCGCCAGACGCCGTCGGCCACGACCGCCGTGCGCAGCGCGGGCGCGAACACGCCGTTGCCCCCTGCGTCGAACCAGCCCACCGGTCCCGCGTACCACCCGCGCACGAACGGCTCTTCGCGCGCCAGCAGCGCGAGCGCCTGGTCGCGCGGCAGACCGCACACGGCCGCCGTGGGGTGGAGCGCCTCGAGCACGTCCACACCGGGTGGCAGCGTCGCGCGGATGCGCGTCTCGAGGTGCTGCATGCGCGTGAGCGTGAGCACGTGCGGTTCGGTCTCGGCCTCCACGTCGTCGGCCAGCCGGGAGAGGCGCGCGATCATATCGTCGAGCGCGATGCCGTGCTCCGCCCGGTCCTTGGCCGACGCCAACAGGCGGCGGGCCAGGCCCCGCTGCTCCGCCGCGCTGTCGCCATGTGCGACCGTACCCGCCACTGCGGTGGCGTGGAAGCCGCCGTCCTGGACGGTGGCGATGGTCTCGGGCGCTGCACCCAGCAGCACGCGTCCGGGCTCGGGCTCGAAGAAGAAGACGTGGGTGCCGCGGTTCTCGGCCCGCAGGTGCTCGAGCACGGCCACGGGGTCGAGGGGTCGCTCGGGGACCAGATCGAGCGTGCGGGCCAGCACGGCCTTGGTGACCTCGCCCCGCTCGATCGCGGCCAGGATCTCGCGCACGGCGCGGGTCCACTCCTCCAGCGAGACGCCGTCGCGGCGCTCACAGGGGACGGGCGAAGCGGGCGGCTCGTTCCCGGCCGTCGGCGTCGCCTCCGGCAGCGCCTCGGCCAGCGCGGCCGCCTCGATCTCGAGAGCGCGGCGGCGATCGTCCATGCCCGGCTCGTCGGCCACCAGGCGGCGCACCGTCAGGCGCACACCGCTACTGCCGGCCCGCAGCAGACACTCGGGCAGATGGAAGACCGCGCTGGGAAAGCCCCTCCACTGCGGATCGGCGGCCGCGTCCCCGCGGAACGAGAAGCCCCCGAAGAAGCGGACGTGGACCGGGTCGGTGTCGGCGCCCACGTCGTGCACGATCGTGCGCGCCCGCCGTCGCACCAGCTCGAAGCGCTCTGCGCCGCTTCCCGGCTCGACCACGACGCTCGCAAGGGCGCCCCGGTGCGCGACCCAACGGCCGCCGTGCTCCCAGAAGCCCCGGGGCTCGCCGGCGCCCGCGCGCAGGAACGCGGCCGCGTCCGCCTGCGGCACGTCGACCGTGGCGCTCAGCAGCCTCAGACGAGGCGTGGACGGGGCTTCCACTCGCTCCATAGGGCTCCGTTGGGTACGCGTCCGGTGCTCGCCGACCTTCCGCACGCCCGCGAGCCACTCCCACCGGCCCGATGAGGCCCTCGCGAGAGGTCGGCACACGCGGCGATGCGGCGTCCGCATCCGGGTGGCGGGGACCGGAGGAATATACGGGCCCGGGAGAACGAACCAAGTGAGCGGGGGGCGCCGGCGGGGCCGCCGC
>RFGQ01000655.1 GCA_003695865.1 Gemmatimonadota bacterium
GCGGTGCGCTACGACGTGGGGGAGCGCTCCAACTTCATCCTCGTGCCCATGGCCCTCGCCGGCATCGAGCTTCTGCTGGAGTGGGGTGTGCAGCGGCTCGAGGCCTACGCCCGCGGGTTGTCGCGCCCGCTGGTGGAGTCGGCCCGCGCGCTCGGGTATGCCGCCGAGCCGCCCGACGGGTGCGCGCCGCACATCGTGGGTCTGCGCATGCCCGAGGGGCTCGAGCTGGCCCGGCTCGAAGAGGCGCTACGCGTGCGCAACATCTTCGTCTCGCTGCGCGGATCGGCGTTGCGGGTCTCGGTGGGTGCCTACAACGACGAGACCGACGTGGCCGTCCTGCTCGAGGCGCTCGAGGCGGCCCGGGCGGGCGGATGACCGGAAGGCGGGCTCGGACGGCGCGCCGGGGGCGTCATCGGTGCAGCGTCCGCACCGGGTGCCGGGGGGTACCGGCCCCGGGTTCGCACGAGGTGCCGGGGGTCGGACCTGACCGTAGGTCGGGGCGGGCGCGCACCATCGTCCGCACGATCGGCGGCGCGGCATCGAGGAAGGTCACGTCGGGCGTCGAGCCCACCCGCACGTTGTGGTCGGCGAACCACCCGCTGCGCACTTCGAGCGCATACATGGCCGGCGACGCCGAGTCGTGGATGCGGGTGGAGTTGGCCTTCATGTGCTGGATGTCGACGACCCGGAACGCCGCATCGAGGAACGCGATGTCGAGGTCGAGCGGCGTGCCCTCCATCCAGAACGAGCGCGTGCGCTCGCCTTCGAACACGAAGAGCATTCCCTCGCGCTCTCCCAACCGGGTGCGTCCCTGCAGGCCGCGGATGTGCTCATCTTCGGTGGCGGCGACGTCGGCGAGGATGGTGTCGGTACCGAACACGATACGCGCCTGAAGCGTCTGCGCCGTGACACCGGCGGGGAATGCCGCTAGAAGGGCCACACCGACAAGCGAGCGCACGCAGGGCGCGGGCCGTCGCCGGCCGCTGCGGCCGGGTGGTCGTGACCCGGCGGCGGCCGGCCTCACGCGCGGATGCGGCCCTGGATGGTTCATCACGGTGCACTCTGGAATCCCGCGTGCGGGCGTCCCCCACGGCCCGGGCGGTCGCACGTCTCGCCATCGATCATCAGAATGATTAGCTTCTCGCTCTGTACCGCAAAAGGACGCGCACCGGCCAGCCCCCAAGCGGCCGGCTAACGAACCGGTTCCATTGGTCGATCCTGAACTGCTGGAGATCCTGGTCTGCCCCGAGACCAAGCAGCCCGTGCGCCCTGCCGACGCGCAGGTGCTCGAGCGGGTCAACGCGGCAATCCGCGCCGGAGGCGTGGTGAACCGTGGCGGGGAGACCGTAAGCGAACCGCTCGAGGAGGGCCTCCTCCGCGAGGACGGGCGTGTCCTGTACGCCGTCCGCGATGGCATCCCGATCATGCTGATCGACGAGGGCATCGACCTGTCGGGTCTGAGCGCCTGAGCGCGCCCCCTCGGCGAAGCACATCGACCGCTTCTTCGTGAGTGACGACATGACCCTTTCTGGACTGGGACGAGCGCTGCACCGGGTGAGCGGCCTGGCGCGTCGGTGGGCAGCTCTCCTGTCGGTCCTCGCCCTCGTCGCCCTGGCGGGCTGCGCGGGCGAGTACCCTCAGTCGACCATCGACCCGAAGACCGACTTCGCCGAGACGATCCACGGGCTGTACGTGAACGTCTTCTGGTGGACGATGCTGATCCTGGCCATCGTGTGGATCGCGCTGGCCTACGTGCTGGTGCGCTTCCGCGCGCGGCCGGATGCCCCGCCTCCCAAGCCGGTGCACGGCCACCTCGGCCTCGAGATCGGCTGGACGATCGGTCCGGCGCTCATCGTGGTCGCGATCGCGGTGCCCACGATCAAGGCCGTGTTCGAGACGCAGCGGCATCCCGCCGAGGGGGCGATGGTCGTCGAGGTCATCGGCCACCGGTACTGGTGGGAATTCCGCTACCCCGAGACGGGCGTCGTCACGGCGAACGAATTGCACCTCCCGGTGGGGCGTCCCGTGTCGCTTCGGCTGCACACGGCCGACGTGATCCACTCGTTCTGGGTGCCGCAGCTCGGCGGCAAGCGCGACCTCAACCCCCTCGTGCGTCGCCCTGAGGGCGAGGAGCCTCGCTACAACTGGCTGCACTTCACGGTGAAGGAAGAGGGCACCTTCATGGGCCAGTGCGCCGAGTTCTGCGGAGAGGCGCATTCGCTCATGCGCATGCGGGTCGTGGCGGAGAGCGAGGACGACTTCCAGGCCTGGACGCAGCGCATGCTCACCGTGTCGGAGACGGCGCTGGCTCCGCAGGCCGACAGCGCTACGGGTGAGGTCCCGGCGGAGGATCCGCTGGTCGCTCAGGGTCGGCAGGCGTTCTTCGGAAACGTGTGCGTGGCGTGCCACGCCATCCAGGGCACGACCGCGCAGGGGCAGCTCGGACCCAACCTCACACGCCTCGGCGCGCGCTCGATGATTGCGGCCGGGCTGCTCGAGAACACACAGGAGAACCTCGAGCACTGGATCAAGCGGCCCTACGAGGTGAAGCCGGGCGTGCGCATGCCCGGTGCGGACCAGGGCGGTGGTGGCTTCCCGCCGACGAACCTGACGGACGAACAGGTGCACGCGATCGCGGCGTACCTGCTCAGCCTCCGCTAACCAGGGGAAGGCCTTCAGCGATGTCGATGAACACGGCGACTGCGGTCGAGCAGGCTACGACCGCGCATCACCACGAGGAGCCCACGGGCCTCTGGAGCTGGATCACGACGGTCGATCACAAGCGGATCGGCATCATGTATTTCCTCACGGCGTTCACGTTCTTCCTCATCGGGGGAGTCGAGGCGCTGATGATCCGCATCCAGCTCTTCAAGCCGGAGAACGACTTCGTCACGCCGGAGCTGTACAACCAGCTCTTCACCATGCATGGCACGACGATGATCTTCCTCGTCGCCATGCCCATGGCGGTGGCGTTCTTCAACTACGTCGTGCCGCTGCAGATCGGCGCTCGCGACGTTGCGTTCCCCCGGCTCAACGCCTTCGGCTACTGGGTCTTCCTGCTGGGTGGGCTGTTCCTGAACGCGAGCTGGATCGTGGGCTCGGCCCCGAACACGTCGTGGGTCGGGTATGCGAACCTGACGTCGATCCAGGAGTCTCCCGGCCTGAACGTGGACTTCTGGATCATCGGCCTTTCGATTCTGGGCGTCAGCTCGATCGCGGGCGGCGTCAACTTCATCACGACGATCATCAACCTGCGCGCGCCGGGCATGAAGCTCATGCGCATGCCGCTGTTCACGTGGATGACGTTCGTGACCAGCTTCCTTCTGGTCACAGCGCTGCCCGTGATCGCCGTCGCGCTGATCTTCGTGATCTTCGACCGCAACTTCGGCACGAATTTCTATGTGCCCATGGCGGGCGGTGACCCGGTGCTCTGGCAGCACCTGTTCTGGCTGTTCGGGCACCCCGAGGTCTACATCCTCATCCTGCC
>RFGQ01000656.1 GCA_003695865.1 Gemmatimonadota bacterium
CTTCGACACCGCGCATCATTGTGCGCGACAACGACTTCGGAGTCGACGACACCTACGCTTGTCACAATTTCTGTCACACGCGCGGCGTCTCCGCGAATCCGAAAGCGCTGGAAGTTGTTGTGGGGGTTGAGGAATCCCGTGTCGCCCACACCTGGTTTCCCTACATGCTGATCCGGTAGGGGAACCACGCCGCGACCGGCTTGCCGCCCTTGCGGGCGGGCCGGAACACCCACTCGGCTGCCTCGCGCAGCAGGCGCTCGTTGAACTCCCGGTCGGAGGTGGGCGGCCGCAGTCGGGTCGAGTCGGGCACGACGCGTCCCGACTCGTCCACCCACACCCACACCTGCACCACCTCGCCCTTCAGCTCCTTGCTCGCGGGCGGAATGATCATGCCGCGCGGCGAGGGCGGCACCAGCCGGAACAGGCCCTCGTCGGCGGTGCCCCCGTCGCCCTTGCCGTCGCCGGTCTCGCGCCCGGGGCCCTCATCGCCGGGGCGCTCGCCCAGGATCGCGGCGGTCTCGATGCGCACCTCCTGCTCCACCTGCACGGGCTCGACCTCGACCACGGTGGGCAACGGGATCTTGGGGGGCACGATGGGACGGGGCGGCGGCACGCGCACCTGGATCGCCTGCATGCCCCCCGACGCCGCGCGGTTGTCGCCCGCGCGCGGACCCGCCGCCGCGAGCGACGACTCGAGCGAGTCGTCGCGCCACAGCAGGAAGATCATCAGGTGGAAGAACAACGACACGAGCAACGCGTTGCGCCACAGACGGCGCTCCGCTTGCCTGCGCTGGTCGTTCGTGAGGTCGAGTCGGCTCGCCATGCGTTCGGTGTCCGGGTACGGGGGGCCGCCCGGGACGACGGCCGCACTCCTATGTACTGTCGTCCACGGGAGAGAGTTTCCCCACATCCTCGAATCGAAGACATCCCCGGCGCGGTTTCGCCGCTCGCTTTCGCGCGGCCGGCGGCCGCGATCGGCGCCCGCGCACCGAAGCCCGGGCTTTCCCGGTTGCCGCTCCCTCCGCC
>RFGQ01000657.1 GCA_003695865.1 Gemmatimonadota bacterium
ATCCCCTCTATCCTCCTGAATCGGGTTTCTGGGCAGAAGTCGGAATTTAGAATCCCACTCGTCCACTGCAAAGATCGGACCCCGGGTTCCGCCGGGGACCGTCCCTTCCCTCTGTTCTACCGTCCCAGATAGGTGACGATCCGTGCCGCGAGCGTGCGGCTGATGCCGGGCACCCGCGCGAGTTCCTCGGGCGTGGCTTCACGCACGCCCTTCAGCGACCCGAACCGCTTCAGCAGCGCCTGCTGTCGGCTCGGACCCACGCCCGGAATCTCGCCGAGCGCGCTGTGCAGCGTGCGCTTGCGCCGTAGCTTGCGGTTGTAGGTCACGGCGAAGCGGTGCGCCTCGTCGCGGATCCGCTGCAACAGATGCAGCGCCCGATCCCGCCGGCCGAGGCGCACCCCCTCCCGCCGGCCGGGCAGAAAGACCACCTCCTCCTTCTTGGCCAGCGCCGCGAGGGCCACGTCGGTGACCCCGGTGGCCTCGAGCGCCGAGCGCGCGGCGCTCAGCTGGCCCTTGCCTCCGTCGATCAGCAACAGGTCCGGCAGCGGCCGCTCTTCCTCGGTACGTCGTCGCAGCCAGCGGCTTACCGCCTCTTCCATCGAGCGGAAGTCGTCGTTGCCCCAGTCGCCGCGAATGCGCATGCGCCGGTACTCGGCCTTGCGCGGCTCCCCGTTCTGGAAGACGACCGCGCTGGCCACGGTCTCGGAACCCTGGGTGTGCGAGATATCGAAGCAGACCATCACCCGGGGAACCACTTTGAGGTCGAGCTTCTCCTGCAGATCGAAAAGGGCCTCGTCGGCCCGGTCGCGCGCCGACAGCAGGCCCGCACGCCCGTCCTCGAGGGCGTGGCGGGCGTTGGCCGCCGCCAGCTCGATGAGCCGCCTTCCCTCCCCGCGCTCGGGCACGCGCAGCCCCACCCGCCGGCCCGCGCGGTCGGTGAGGACGCCGGCGAGCAGTTCCTGATCGGGGAACGGCCCGGGCAGCAGCACTTCGTGCGGCAGGTCGGCGGCACCCTCGCGGCCCCGCCCCAGGTAGTAGCGACCCGTCAGCGAGGCGAGCAGCGAGCCCTCGTCTTCTTCCTCCACTTCGCTGAAACGCAACAGATCGCGCCCCAGAAGCACGCCCCGCCGGATGCGGAGCACCGTCCCCACGGCGACGCCTCCGTCGCGTGCCAGGCCTACCACGTCGTAGGTGCCGCCGCCCAGACGCTGCACACGCTGTTCGCGGGCCAGCGCGTCGAGCCCGCCGAGCACGTCGCGCAGATGCGCGGCCCGCTCGAACTCGAGGGCGTCGGCGGCCGAGCGCATGTCGGCCTCCACCCGGGAGCGCACGGCCTCCACGTCTCCCTCCAGGATGCGCAGGATCTCGTCGATCATCCGCCGGTAGTCGGCCTCGTCCTGCAGGCCTACACAGGGCGCCTTGCAGCGCCCGATGTGGTAGTCCAGGCAGGGCCGGGCCGGCGCGTCGTGCGGCAGGTCGTAGCGGCACGAGCGCACGGTGTAGAGGCGC